>NZ_LZJE01000111.1:0-35276 GCF_001666865.1 Mycobacterium sp. E136 | reverse complement strand
CTTGCCCTTGGCGGCGCCCTCGCCCTGATGCACGTCGTCGATCTTGTGGCCGGACAGCTTCCCGTACGCCGGCAGGCTGAGCACGTCGAAGTAGACGTCGCCGTTACCGACGTAAGCGTGGCCCCGCTCGATCAGCCGCTCGATCAGCTCGACCATCTGGGTGATGTGCCCGGTTGCGCGCGGCTCGGCCGATGGCGGAAGGACCCCGAGCGCGTCATACGCGGCGGAGAAGGCGCGTTCATAGGTGGCGGCCCACTCCCACCAAGGCCTGCCGGCGTCGGC
The DNA here is from genome assembly GCF_001666865.1 of Mycobacterium sp. E136. Lineage (NCBI taxonomy): Bacteria > Bacillati > Actinomycetota > Actinomycetes > Mycobacteriales > Mycobacteriaceae > Mycobacterium > Mycobacterium sp. E136. The sequence continues at coordinate 34,994 of NZ_LZJE01000111.1, read as the reverse complement.
GGCCTTGTTGAGGATCTTGTCGTCGATGTCGGTGACGTTGCGGATGAACGCGACGTCGTAGCCCTTGGCCATCAGCCAGCGGCGAAGCACATCGAATGCGACCCCGCTGCGCACATGCCCGATGTGCGGTAGACCTTGAACGGTGGCGCCGCAGAGGTAGACCGAGGCGTGACCCGGCCGCACGGGAACGAAATCGCGCACAGCACCGGTCATGGTGTCGTGCAGTCGCAGATCGGTCACGCTCCGACCGTCCGAATCTTCGCCCCATTCACGAAGCGCCAGCTTACAGGCCTAATCGCGCTCGACCACCAACGCGGTCGCGATCGCCGCGAGACCCTCGCCGCGACCGGTCAGACCCAGCCCATCGGTGGTCGTCGCGCTGACCGACACGGGGGCGTCGAGCAAGTCGGTGAGGATTTTCTGGGCTTCCCCGCGGCGCGGGCCGACCTTGGGCCGGTTGCCGATCACCTGGACGGCGGCGTTGACCACCCGGAAGCCCTGCCCCGAAATGAGCCCGCGGACATGCCGGAGCATGTCCGCGCCGCTGGCGTCGCGCCACTCGTCGCGATCGGTTCCGAAGATCTCGCCGAGATCTCCGAGACCGGCCGCGGAGAGCAGCGCATCACACAGCGCGTGCGCCGCCACATCGCCGTCGGAGTGGCCAGCGCAGCCGTCCGCCCCGTCGAAGCACAGACACAGCAACCAGCAGGGCCGTCCCGCCTGGATGGGGTGTACGTCGGTGCCGAGCCCGACCCTTGGCAGGCTCGTCATCGGCTTCAGGAAGCGGCGGCCAGTGCCTCGTCGAGGATGGTCGCGGCCTTCTCGTCATCGGTGTTCTCGGCGAGAGCGAGCTCGCCCACCAGGATCTGCCGCGCCTTGGCCAGCATCCGCTTCTCACCCGCCGACAGGCCACGCTCCTGATCGCGTCGCCACAAGTCACGGACAACCTCGGCGACCTTGTTCACGTCACCCGAGGCCAGCTTCTCGAGATTGGCCTTGTACCGCCGCGACCAGTTGGTCGGTTCCTCGGTATGGGGGGCGCGGAGCACCTGGAAAACCTTGTCCAGGCCCTCCTGTCCGACGACGTCGCGCACCCCGACATACTCTGCGTTCTCGGCGGGCACTCGAACCGTGAGGTCACCCTGGGCGACCTTCAAGACGAGGTATTCCTTCTGCTCGCCTTTGATGGTCCGGGTTTCGATCGCCTCGATTAACGCAGCACCGTGGTGGGGATAAACAACGGTGTCTCCGACCTTGAAAATCATCAGTTTCGAGCCCCTTTCACACTCCAATGCTAGCACGGTGTCCAGACGGGGGTGGACCAACGGTGCAGGTCAGGGGCACCTCGGGTGAACACTGGGGGTTGACACGTCAGCGAATACGTGCATGTCTCGGGTGTCCGGGAGATGCCGACGGGGTAGCTGGCGCGGGCCGTTGATCAAGGGGTGGTGGCACTTCCGCGGTAGCTGCTGGCGCGTTCCTGGCGGCTCGCCGGACCTCAGCTACCGCCGCCAGCACGCACCTACTACTCTCCATAGTCGAATCCCGCGACCGATCGGATCGGTCGCCTCGACGGCCGAGCAGGAGGCAAGAGTGGACCGCTTCAAACTGGCCGCCTGCGGGCTGGCCGCCGCCTTTGTCGTCGGCGGGGCGCTCGTCGGCTGCGGTTCCGGACAGGTCTCGCAGATGGCCACACAGGAGCCGGCGGTCAACGGCACGAGCGCGAACGTCGGCGAGATCGCGTTGCGCAATGTGCACGTGCGGGCCGAGCAGGTGACCGACTTCGTCCGGCCGGGCAAAGACGTCGAGCTGATCTTCGTGGCGGCCAACAACTCGCCGGATCAGGCCGACAAGCTGGAGTCCATCACCTCCGACGTCGGTACCGTATCGCTGACCGGCGACACCACCGTGCCGGCGGGCGGCATGCTCACCGTCGGCGCCCCCGACGGGCAGATCACCCCGCTGGAGAGCGTCGAGGCCGCCGAGGCCGCCGAGGCGAAAGTGGCCCTGTCCAAGCCGATCACCAACGGCCTGACGTACGACTTCACGTTCAAGTTCGAGAAGGCCGGCGAGACCACCGTGCGGGTGCCGATCTCGGCAGGCGAGACGCCGCGGCGAGGCGGAGCCGTCGAAGCGGGCAGCCACAGCGGCGGCGGGCACTGAGCCCAAGTCGGCGACACGAGCGCTCGGCACTGAGTTTCTGTCGGCGCTGACGGCTACCGTCACAGCGTGGCCAAAGGTGGCGCCAAGGCGCGCTCGCAGTACCGATGCTCGGAGTGCCACCACATCACGCTCAAATGGGTCGGTCGTTGCCCGGAGTGCGGCACCTGGGGCACCGTCGACGAGGTAGCCGTCCTGGCCGCGGTGGCCGGCTCCGGCGCGCGACGCTCGGTCGCCCCGTCCTCCGCGGCCGTACCGATCAGCTCGATCGACCCGGGCCGCACCCGCCACTTCCACACCGGCGTCGCGGAACTGGACCGGGTGCTCGGCGGTGGACTGGTTCCCGGATCGGTCACGCTGCTCGCCGGCGACCCGGGCGTCGGCAAGTCGACGCTTCTGCTGGAGGTCGCGCACCGATGGGCCTCCGCCGGTAAACGCGCGCTGTACCTCTCGGGCGAGGAGTCCGCGGGGCAGATTCGGATGCGGGCGGAACGTACCCGCTGCACGCATGACGAGGTGTATCTCGCTGCGGAGTCGGACCTGGCCACCGCGCTCGGACACATCGACGCAGTGCAGCCCAGCCTGGTGGTGGTCGACTCCGTCCAGACCATGTCGACCACCGAGGCCGACGGCGTCACCGGCGGTGTCACGCAGGTGCGGGCGATCACCACCGCACTGACCATGGCCGCCAAGACATCCGGCGTCGCGATGATCCTCGTCGGACACGTCACCAAGGACGGCGCGATCGCAGGCCCGCGGTCGCTCGAGCATCTTGTCGACGTCGTGCTGCACTTCGAGGGTGACCGCGCGTCGTCGCTGCGAATGGTCCGCGGCATCAAAAACCGGTTCGGCGCGGCGGACGAGGTGGGCTGTTTCCTGTTGCACGACAACGGGATCGAGGGGGTCGCCGACCCGTCCGGCCTGTTCCGCGACCAGCGGCCCGAACCCGTTGCGGGGACGGCGATCACGGTCACCCTCGACGGCAAGCGTCCGTTGATCGGCGAGGTGCAGGCCCTCATCGGGGCGCCTGCGAACGGAAACGCACGCCGTGCCGTGAGCGGAATCGACTCGTCGCGCGCCGCGATGATCACCGCGGTGCTGGACAGGCACGCCGGCATGTCGGTCGGAGCGCACGACATCTACCTGTCGACGGTGGGCGGGATGCGGCTGACCGATCCGTCGGCGGATCTGGCGGTCGCGGTCGCCATCGCGTCGTCGAAGATGAACCTGCCGATGCCCGCCGCCGCGGTCGCCATCGGCGAAGTGGGCCTGGCAGGCGATCTGCGCCGCGTCACCGGGATGGACCGCCGGCTGGCCGAGGCGGCCCGGCTCGGCTTCACCTCGGCGGTGGTGCCGCCCGGCGTGAGGTCGGTGCCGGCCGGCCTGCGGGCGATCACGGCCCACGACATCGGCTCGGCATTGCGGGTTTTGCGCGACATCAGCAAAGATCAGCAAAGATAGAGCCAATGACGGCCGATCCTAGGGAGGGGCGATGGCCGTGAAGTCGGGTGGAAGATCGGGGCGCACCGTGGTGCCGCTCGCGCGGCCCACCATGCGCGAGACGATCGCCCGGCTGGCGCCGGGGACCGCGCTGCGTGACGGCCTGGAACGCATCCTGCGCGGCCGCACCGGTGCACTGATCGTCATCGGCTACGACGAGAGCGTCGAGGCCATCTGCGACGGCGGCTTCTCCCTCGACGTCCGTTATGCGCCGACGCGGTTGCGCGAGCTGTCGAAGATGGACGGCGCCGTCGTGCTCTCCAGCGACGGCGCCCACATCCTGCGGGCCAACGTCCAACTGGTGCCCGATCCGTCGATCCCGACCGAGGAGTCCGGAACCCGGCACCGCTCCGCCGAACGCGCGGCGATCCAGACCGGCTACCCGGTGATCTCGGTCAGCCACTCGATGAGCATCGTGACGGTGTACGTCGCAGGCGAGCGACATGTCATCCCCGATTCGGCGACGATCCTGTCGCGCGCGAACCAGACGATCGACACGCTCGAGCGCTACAAGACCCGCCTGGACGAGGTCAGCAGGCAGCTGTCGACGGCCGAGATCGAGGACTTCGTCACGCTGCGCGACGTCATGACCGTGGTGCAGCGGCTCGAGATGGTTCGCCGGATCAGCCTCGAAATCGATTCGTATGTGGTCGAACTCGGCACCGACGGCCGCCAGCTCAAGCTTCAGCTCGACGAGCTCGTCGGTGACAACGACACCGCTCGCGAGCTCATCGTGCGCGATTACCACGCGAACCCCGACCCGCCGTCGGCCGCACAAGTCAGCGCCACGCTCGATGAGCTCGACGGGCTCTCCGACAGCGAGCTACTGGACTTCACCACCCTGGCGCGCGTCTACGGCTACCCCTCGACGATCGAGGCGCAGGATTCGGCGATGAGCTCGCGGGGTTATCGGGCGATGGCCGGCATCCCGCGCCTGCAGTTCGCGCACGTCGACCTGCTGGTGCGTTCGTTCGGCTCGCTGCAGGGCCTGCTGGCGGCCAGCGCTGGCGACCTGCAGTCGGTCGAGGGCATCGGCTCGATGTGGGCGCGCCACATCCGGGAGGGTCTGTCCCAACTGGCCGAGTCGACGATCGCCGACCGGCTGGCGTAGGGTCGCGCCCAACCTCAGTTCGGTACGGGTCCCGGCGGCGGGGCCTGGCCACCGCCGTGGTCCGGCGACTGCGGCGCTGCGAGGATGAACGGCACCGTGGCCGACCTGAGATTGCCGAGCTGAACGACCAGGTTGTAGGTGCCCGGACCGATCGGCTGGCGCGGCAGCGGGCAGCCGGGCGCAGAACCCATGCCCGTCCAGGTGACCTCGGTGGTCACCTGCTCACCCGGCTGGAACGTCTTGACCAGCGTCTCGTTCGACGGCGCACAGTCGAGGTTCGACCACAGCCGGGCGTTGTCCAGCGAGTAGACGTAGGCCGCCAGCACCGCGGCGCCGACGTCGCGCTTGCAGCCGACGAGCCCGATGTTGGTCACGACCATCGTGAACTTCGGCTGCTCGCCGACGACGTACTGCGGTTGGTTCGTGATGCCCTTGACCGCCAGCGTCGAGTCGGGGCAGTCGTCGCCCTCGTTGAGGACCGGTGGCGGCGCGACGGCGGCCGTCGGCGTCGGTGTGGGAGCCGGTGCGTCCTGCGCCGGCGGCTGCACGGGCGTCTTCACCTCGGGGTTCTCTCCCGGCAACGGTGTCGGGGCGCCTGCCGCCGTCGGGGCGGGCGTCTCGGCGCCCTTCGTGTCGGTGCCCCCGGTGTTCTTCACGACCACGACCACGATGGCCGCGATCACGCCGATCACGAGGACCGCTATGCCCAACGCCAGTGCCCTGCGACGCCAGTAAATCTGCGTCGGTAGCGGGCCATGCGGTTCCAGATCCAGCACAACTTCACGGTAAGGCCAGGTCATGCCTTATCGGTCGAGGTCGCCCGGCGTGTCGCCCTCAGCCTTCGCCGATGTCGCCGAGATGGTCCCGCAAAACCACCTGACCGTCGGCGAGGTGATAGGTGACGCCGACGATCGCCAGGTCCCCGGACGCCACCCGTTCCGACACCGTTGTCGAACGGGCCAGGAGTTGAGCGCCGGTCTCGCTGACGTGGCGGGCCTCGAACTCATCGACCCGGGACAGGCCGTCCCGGCGGCCCAGAAGGATCGACGGCATCACGCGTTCGACGATGTCGCGCACGTAGCCGCCGGGCACCTGGCCCTCGTCGAGCGCGCTCAACGTCGCCTTGACCGCACCACAGCTGTCGTGGCCGAGCACCACGACCAGCGGCACGTCGAGCACCGCGACCGCGTATTCGATGGAACCCAGCACCGCCGAGTCGATCACATGTCCGGCGGTGCGGACCACGAACATGTCACCGAGACCCTGGTCGAAGATGATCTCGGCCGCCACGCGGCTGTCGCCGCAGCCGAACACCACCGCGGTCGGCTTCTGGGAGCCGGCCAGGCTGGCGCGGTGTTCGACGCCCTGGCTGGGATGCACGGGCTTACCGGCGACGAAGCGCTCGTTACCCTCTTTGAGTGCTTTCCACGCGGTCACTGGGCTGGTGTTCGGCATGACGGACATTGTGCCCCAGTTGGTTGATTGGTATGCGCGCGACCAGCGAGATCTTCCGTGGCGCCGGCCTGAGGTCACGCCGTGGCAGATATTGGTCAGCGAATTCATGCTGCAGCAGACGCCGGTTGCGCGGGTCGAGCCGGTCTGGCGGGCGTGGGTTCAGCGCTGGCCCACGCCGTCAGCGACCGCGGCGGCCAGCGCCGCAGACGTACTGCGGGCTTGGGGCAAGCTCGGCTATCCACGCCGTGCCAAGCGTTTACACGAGTGCGCGACGGTGATCGCCGAGCGCTACGACGACGTTGTCCCCTCCGACGTCGACACGCTATTGACCCTGCCGGGGGTCGGCGCGTACACCGCGCGAGCCATCGCCTGCTTCGCCTACCGCGATCGTGTTCCGGTGGTCGACACGAATGTCCGGCGGGTGGTCGCCCGCGTGGTGCACGGGAGGGCCGACGCCGCAGCCTCGTCGTCGCCGCGTGACCTCGCCGATGTCGAGGCCCTGCTTCCCGAAGGCGAGCTGGCGCCGACATTTTCGATCGCGCTCATGGAATTGGGTGCGACGGTGTGCACCGCGCGCTCCCCGCGCTGCGGGCTGTGCCCGCTGAGCACGTGCGCGTGGCGCTCGCGAGGATTTCCCGCGTCCGACTCACCGGCGCGGCGGGTCCAGCGTTATGCGGGCACCGACCGTCAGGTCCGCGGCCGGCTGCTGGACGTGCTGCGCGACAACGAATCCCCCGTCACCAGGGCGCAACTGGACGTCGCGTGGTTGACGGACACGGCACAACGGGACCGCGCGCTGGACTCGCTTCTTGTCGACGGACTCGTCGAGCAGACCGCCGACGGCCGGTTCGCGCTCGCCGGTGAGGGCGGGTGAGGACGGCGGGGTCAGGCCGATGCCATCTCGCCGGGCTCCGATTCCTCTGTGCTGCAGGAGAACCGGCGCCGGTAGTCCGAGGGCGTCACTCCGATGACCCTGCGGAAATGATGCCGTAGCAGCGTCGCGGTGCCGAAGCCGCTGCGCTCGGCGATCCGGTCGACGTCGAGGTCGGTCTCCTCCAGCAGCGTGCGGGCGTAGAGCACACGCTGATCGGTCACCCACTGCATGGGCGTGCGGCCGGTCTCTTCCACGAACCTGCGCGCGAAGGTGCGCGCCGACATGTGCGCGCGGGCGGCGAGCGTCGCCACGGTGTGCGGCTTGTCCAGGTTGGTGAGGATCCAATCGAGATGCGGCGCAAAGCGTTCCGAACATCGCGTCGGAATCGGCTGGTCGATGTACTGGCGTTGGCCACCGTCCCGTTGGGGTGGCACGACCATGCGTCGCGCGATCTTGTTGGTCACCTCGCTGCCGAGTTCGCGTCGCACCAGGTGCAGGCACGCGTCGATGCCCGCCGCGGTACCCGCGCTGGTGATCAGGTTTCCGTCGTCGACGAACAGCACGTTGCGGTCGACCTTGGCCGTCGGATACCTGCGAGCGAGATCGTCGGCGTGCATCCAGTGCGTCGTGCACGGTCTGCCGTCGAGGAGACCCGCGGCACCCGCGACGAACGCGCCCGAGCACACCGTGACGATGATCGACCCCGACTCGGCGGCGGCGCGCACCGCGGCCAGCGCCTCGGGCAGATACTCCGATCCGCCGATCGCCGGGATCGCGACCAGGTCCGCCCCGATGAGGTCGTCGAGGCCGTGGTCGGGCGTCAGGCTCGCGCCGACCGATGTCCGAAGCGGCTTACCCGGGACTGGACCGCAGACCTTGAAGTCGAAATTGGGTACGCCGTCGCCGGAGCGGTCGATGCCGAAGACCTCGCAGATCACGCCGAACTCGAAGATCGCCAGATCGTCCAGGACGAGCGTCGATACGCTCTTGAGAGACATGGCAGCATTTTATCTCACCGTGTCATTGCTGCCACTGTTGGCCGGATTTTGTCGCGCGAATGATTACTGCCATGACCACTGTACTGCTACTTCTGATCCTGGTATCTCCGCTGTTGGTGGCCTGCGCCCTGGCCTGGGCCGCACACCACCTCGGGGATTTTCGACTGCACCGTGACCAGTTCCGCACGGCCGCGCCGATGGCCGGCCGGGTGTTCGACAGCGATCGCGACATGTGGCGCATCGAGCACGACCTCGACGCGATACGCACCCGCTTCGAGCGGCAGCCCGCCTGGCCCTCCTCAGGTGCGGTCGGGGAGCGTCGTTAGGAAAGCCTCGACCGCCCCCCGATAGGCCTGCGGCGCGTCGTCGTGGATGAGATGGCCGGCGTCGGGCACCCGCAGATACGTGGTGTTCGGGCGGGCCTCGGCCATCCGGGCCATCTGTCCCGGCGGGGTGACCGAATTGCCCGCCTCGAGCAGGAGTGCGGGGACCCCGACGGCCTCCCACTCGCGCCAGTAGTCCCGGGTCCCCCATTCGGCGGCGATCTCGATCCAGACTTTCGGAAGCCCATGCAGTCGCCAGCCGCCTTCGGTGCGGTCGAACGCCTCGAGAAAGTACTGTCCCGCCACCGGGCCGAACTCGTCGTAAACGCGTTGGGCGGAATCGAATTCGACGGGAAGCGCATGAAGCCACGGTTCCCACGGCCCGGTGGTCCGGCCGCGGAAGTCCGGCGCCATGTCCTCGACCACCAACGCCTCCACGAGGTCTGGTCGCTTCGCTGCCAGGCACCACGAATGCAGTCCGCCCATCGAGTGTCCAATCATGACCGCGGGCTGGCCGAGCGTCGCCACCGCGCCGCCCAGGTCCTCGACGAACCGCTCGGTGCTGATCGGCGGGGCGTCGTCGGCGTCGCGGCCGCGGTGCCAAGGCGCGTCGTACGTGTACACCTCGCCATGCCGGGTCAGCCACGGCAGCTGGCGCGACCACGTGCTGCCCCGCCCCATCAGGCCGTGCACCAGGACGAGCGGCCTGCCCCGGCCGCCGCGGTGAATGAGTGGGGACCCACCGCCCCCTGCGGACTGCATCCCGACATCATCGTGCCTTCGGTGCGCCGTGGTGCGTTCGGTAGCCTGATGCGCATGCCCAGCCAGAATCCCGTGGTGAAGATCAACGCGATCGAGGTCCCGCCCGACGCCGGTCCTGAACTGGAGAAGCGGTTCGCACACCGGGCGCACGCCGTCGACAATCAGCCGGGCTTCCTCGGCTTCCAGCTGCTGCGGCCCATCAAGGGTGAGAACCGCTACTTCGTGGTGACGCAGTGGGAGTCCGAGGAGGCCTTCCAGGCCTGGGCGACCGGCCCGGCCATCGAAGCCCACAAAGGCCAGCAGGCCAACCCGGTGGCCACCGGTGCGTCGCTGCTCGAGTTCGAGGTAGTCCTCGACGTTGCGGGTGCCGACAAGTAGGGCCAGGCTGAACGCTCGCCGGGCGCTCGGGCTGACGGTCGTCGCGTCGCTGGTCGTCGGCCTCGCCGGTTGCTCCAAAATGGAGCCGCCGGCCGCCGACGCCGCTTACGGCACGTCCATCGAGATCAACACGCCCCAGGGCCTGCGGGCCAAACAGACGCTGGACATGCTCAATTCCGACTGGCCGATCGGTCCGGTCGGGGTCCGGACGATGGCCGTGCCCGAAAAGGTCGACGACATCACGGCGAAGCTCGACCGGATCTGGTGGGACCGCCCGTTCACTGTGACCGACGTGGAGATCCGCGCCGGACAGGCCGAGGTCGGGGTGCTGACGTCGTACGGCGTCGCGCAGGAGATCGATCTGCGCACCAACGATGCGGGCATGGTCGACCGGTTCGACGTGTCCCTGCGGCCGCCCGACATCGACGACTGGTCGGACGTCGACGCCGAACTGACGAAGTCCGGGGCACGCTACTCGTATCAGGTGTCGAAGGTGGACGAGTCGAAATGCGATGTGGTCGCCGGCACCAACACCGAGATGTCATTGCCGTTGGCGTCGATCTTCAAGCTCTACGTGCTGCTCGCCGTCGCGGAGGCGGTGAAGGCGGGCACGCTGAAGTGGACCGATCCGCTGACCATCACGAAGCGGGCCAAGGCCGTCGGGTCTGCAGGCCTCGAGGAACTACCTCCCGGGTCCCGAGTTTCGGTGAGAACCGCTGCGCAGCAGATGATCTCGGCCAGCGACAACATGGCAACGGATCTCCTCATCGAACGCGTGGGCACCGATGCGGTCGAGCGGGCACTGGTCTTGGCGGGCCACCATGACCCGGGCAGCATGACGCCGTTCCCGACCATGCACGAACTCTTCTCGGTCGGATGGGGACGACCTGATCTGCGCGAGCAGTGGCGGCTGGCGGTCGAGAAGGGTGGCCCGCAAGGCCGCGCACAGCTGCTCCGGCAGACGAATTCCCGCCCCTACGAACCGGATCCGCAACGGACCCACTCGCCGGCGTCGAACTACGGGGCCGAGTGGTACGGCAGCGCAAGCGACATCTGCCGCGTGCACATCGCGCTGCAGAAGGCCGCGGTGGGTGAAGCCGCGCCGGTCAAGGACATCCTCGCCGCGATCCCCGGCATCGACCTCGACCGGTCGAAGTGGGGTTACATCGGCGCCAAGGGCGGAAACCTGCCCGGCGACCTCACTTTCAGCTGGTACGCCGTCGACCACACGGGCCAGCCGTGGGTTATCAGTTTCCAGTTGAACTGGCCCCGGTACCGCAGCCCGACCGCCGCGGGATGGTTGTTGTCGATCGTGCGGCAGGCGTTCGACCTGGTGCCGATCCGCTAGTCACCGGTTGGCCCGCTCAGGCCCAATTAGCGGTTCGACCGCTCAGGCCCAATTAGCGGTTCGACCGCAGTGTCCACGCGTGGCCACGGAAGTGCATCACCGTCCGGCTCACCGGCGCAACATCGATGCGCCAGAACGACTTCGGCGGCGCGTCGAGCGCGATCAGGATCGCGGCACGGATCACCGCAGGATGCGTCACCGCGACGAGCCGACTGCGGGTGTTGGCCACCGAGTCCATCCAGTCGCGGACCCGGTCGACCAGGTCGACCACCGACTCGCCGCCGTGCGGCGCCTGCGCGGGCTCGGTCAGCCAGATCGCCAGGTCGGCGGGCTGGACCCCGCCCAGCACGTCACCGCGCCACCTGCCGCAGTCCAGATCGGCCAGCCGTGCGTCCACGTCGGCCTGCAGGCCGAGCAGTTCGGCGGTCTGCCTGGTGCGCTTCTCGGGACCGCACACCGCCGCGTCGACGACACCGAGGTCGATGGACGCGTCGACCTGCCGGTGGCCGACGGAGTTCAACGGCTCGTCGGTGGGGAATCGTCCGGCCGACATCGCATCGGTCAGCGCGTGCGATACGAGCGTCAGCCGGACGACCTCACTCACGCAGCGATGCTCTCCCGCCGCTTCTCGTCGAGCAGTCGCGAGACCATCGCACCGAACACCAGCGCGATCGTTGCGTACATGACGACCTGCGTTCCCAGCGAGAACACCCGGAACTCGTAGAGATCGTCAGCCGGGAAGCCTTCGTAGACGATGTTTCCCGCACTGTCGGTCAGCGGGCCCGGTGTCTCGTCGATGGCCGGCAGGATCAGCATCACGACCGCGATCGCCGCGATGTAAGACCCAGCGGCCACCAAAGTCGCGTTCCACGCTCCCAGGCGCTCGACCAGCCGTCGGCCGAGATACACCGCCCCCACCAGCAGGACCGCCGACAGCACGACCAGCAACAGGTACAGCAGCGTGCGTTGGCGAATCGTCTCGTCCAGGCTCACCGCGGGTGGGCCCGCCGGGTACTTCAGCGCGGGAACGACGTAGAGGCTCAACAACATTCCCGCCGCCACGTATACCGACAGCAGGCGCGCCGAGACGTTGCCGACGCGGCCGTACGTCACCGCGAACACCACGCTGAACAATGCCGCGATCGCGATGCTGAAGGCCAGCACGCCGAACCCCATGCCGACGTTCATCTGCACGCCGCGGGTGAAGCCCTCGACACCGTCGTGGTGGTGACCGGCGTGTGCGGCGCCCTCCATCGCCTCGTGCGCGGCGCCGACGCCCTCCTCGTAACCGATCGCCCGCTCGATGACCGGTTCGACGAAGATGCGGGCGAATACGAACGCGAATACTCCAGCCAGGGCGCCGGCCAAAAGGCCGCGCCCGATGATCTGCTTTTCCATTGTGTTGTCGGTCCCCCGCGGATCAGTGGCAGGGGAAGCCGAGCAGATGGCGTGCGTCGTGAACGAACTCGTGCACGACCGTGCTGTTGCCGAACACCGATGTCGCACCCTGGTCCAGCCCGACGAAGTAGAGGGCGAGGAGGGCGAAGAACGCGGTCAACGCCAACCACATCACCGCCTTGGCTGCGGAGAAGTCCAGCGCGGGCGCAATGCTCTTACGGGCCTCGGGTGAGGTCATGTCGGTGTCCTTTCCGGGATTTCGCGTCCCGATTCCACAGGCGACGGCGAGCGTCGGGTCTGACTTGACACAGTGGCGCGACCGTTCTGGATTCTCACCAGATTCCTTCGCCCGCCGATAACATCGCACATCCTATCCACTCGGTCCAGCGGTGCGGGGCGAGACGGAAAACGGGCGGTACCCGTTTGGGTACCGCCCGTCCTCGTTAGCGTGATGCCGGCGCTATTCGGCCGCGCCTGCCGCGCCCGCCGCACCGGCCTGAGCCAGATCCGGCTCGGCCACCGGCGTCGGTTTCTTGGTGCCCTTGAACGTGAACACCGCGTCCTCGCCGGCGCTTTCGCCGTCCCAGTTGTCGACGTCGACCGTGACGAGCTGACCGGGGCCGATCTCCTCGAACAGGATCTTCTCCGACAGCTGGTCCTCGATCTCGCGCTGGATGGTGCGCCGCAGCGGCCGCGCGCCGAGCACGGGGTCGAATCCGCGCTTGGCCAGCAGTGCCTTGGCCTTGTCCGTCAGCTCCATCGTCATGTCCTTGGCCTTGAGCTGGTTGGACACGCGGCCGATCATCAAATCGACCATCCGGATGATCTCGTCGCGGGTCAGCTGGTGGAAGACGATGATGTCGTCGATGCGGTTGAGGAACTCCGGCCTGAAGTGCTTCTTCAGCTCGTCGTTGACCTTCTGCTTCATCCGCTCGTAGTTGTTCTCGCCGCCACCCTGGGAGAAGCCCAGCCCGACCGCCTTGGAGATGTCGGACGTGCCCAGGTTCGACGTGAAGATCAGCACGGTGTTCTTGAAGTCGACCGTGCGACCCTGACCGTCGGTGAGGCGACCATCCTCGAGAACCTGCAACAGGCTGTTGTAGATCTCCTGGTGCGCCTTCTCGATCTCGTCGAACAGCACGACCGAGAACGGCTTGCGCCGCACCTTCTCGGTGAGCTGGCCGCCCTCCTCGTAGCCGACGTAGCCCGGAGGGGCACCGAACAGCCGTGAGGCGGTGAAGCGGTCGTGGAACTCGCCCATGTCGATCTGGATGAGCGCGTCGTCATCGCCGAACAGGAAGTTGGCCAGCGCCTTGGACAGCTCGGTCTTACCGACACCGGACGGGCCGGCGAAGATGAACGAACCGGACGGACGCTTCGGATCCTTCAGGCCGGCGCGGGTACGCCGGATCGCCTTGGAGACGGCCTTGACGGCGTCCTCCTGGCCGATGATCCGCTTGTGCAGCTCCTCCTCCATGCGCAGCAGCCGAGTCGTCTCCTCCTCGGTCAGCTTGAACACGGGGATGCCGGTCCAGTTGCCGAGCACCTCGGCGATCTGTTCATCGTCGACCTCGGCCACGACGTCGAGATCACCTGAGCGCCACTGCTTCTCGCGTTCGGCGCGCTGCGCGACGAGTTGCTTCTCCTTGTCGCGCAGGCTGGCCGCCTTCTCGAAGTCCTGCGCGTCGATCGCGGACTCCTTCTCCCGGCGGGCGTCGGCGATCTTCTCGTCGAACTCGCGCAGGTCTGGCGGTGCGGTCATGCGCCGGATCCGCATCCGGGCCCCGGCCTCGTCGATCAGGTCGATCGCCTTGTCCGGCAGGAACCGGTCGTTGATGTAGCGGTCGGCCAGCGTGGCAGCCGCGACCATCGCCGAATCGGTGATCGAGACGCGGTGGTGCGCCTCGTACCGGTCGCGCAGACCCTTCAGGATCTCGATGGTGTGCTCGACGGTGGGCTCGCCGACCTGGACCGGCTGGAACCGGCGCTCGAGCGCCGCGTCCTTCTCGATGTACTTGCGGTACTCGTCGAGTGTGGTCGCGCCGATGGTCTGCAGCTCGCCGCGAGCCAGCTTCGGCTTCAGGATCGACGCCGCGTCGATCGCGCCCTCGGCGGCACCCGCACCCACGAGCGTGTGCAGCTCGTCGATGAACAGGATGATGTCGCCGCGGGTGTTGATCTCCTTGAGCACCTTCTTCAGCCGCTCTTCGAAGTCACCGCGATACCGGCTGCCCGCCACCAGCGACCCGAGGTCGAGGGTGTAGAGCTGCTTGTCCTTGAGCGTCTCCGGGACCTCGCCGTGCACGATGGCCTGCGCAAGGCCCTCGACGACGGCGGTCTTGCCGACGCCGGGCTCGCCGATCAGCACCGGGTTGTTCTTGGTGCGCCGGCTCAGCACCTGCATCACCCGCTCGATTTCCTTTTCGCGGCCGATGACCGGGTCGAGCTTGCCCTCCATCGCGGCCGCGGTCAGGTTGCGGCCGAACTGGTCGAGCACGAGCGAGGTCGACGGATTGCCCGCCTCGCCACCGCGGCCGCCCGTGCCGGCCTCCGCGGTCTCCTTGCCCTGATAGCCCGACAGCAGCTGGATGACCTGCTGGCGCACGCGGGTGAGCTCGGCGCCCAGCTTGACCAGCACCTGGGCGGCGACGCCCTCGCCCTCACGGATGAGGCCGAGCAGGATGTGCTCGGTGCCGATGTAGTTGTGGCCGAGTTGCAGCGCCTCGCGAAGGCTGAGCTCCAGCACCTTCTTGGCGCGCGGGGTGAACGGGATGTGCCCCGACGGCGCCTGCTGGCCCTGGCCGATGATCTCCTCGACCTGGCTGCGTACGCCTTCGAGCGAGATGCCCAGCGACTCCAGCGACTTGGCCGCTACGCCTTCACCCTCGTGAATAAGTCCCAACAGGATGTGCTCGGTGCCGATGTAGTTGTGGTTGAGCATCCGGGCCTCTTCTTGAGCCAGGACGACGACCCTGCGGGCACGGTCGGTGAATCTCTCAAACATCGGTGGTTACCTGCTCTCCTCAATAGGTCGGTGCCATGCGTGCCCAACGGTCTCGAGTAACGCACCGCACCACCATCCACTCTAGTGGGCATCTGCGCGCCACGTCCCGCCCGCCGGTCTGCTCTAAGCGGACACCCGAGGCATCGACGCGCACGGGGTCGAATACCCGCCGCTATGGGAGAGCAACGCATCGATGGGCCAATTCGTTTCCTGAACCGGCCGCGGCGGCTTCGCGGCTAGCGAACGCGCGACGGCCGCCCAGTGACGACCGCCGCTATGTGGCGGCGTGGAAGGCGTCGATCACATCGGCGGGAATGCGCCCGCGGGTGGACACATTGTGCCCGTTGCGGCGGGCCCATTCGCGGATCGCGGCGCTTTGCTCGCGGTCGATAGCCGCGCGCCCACGGCCCGAGCCTGCGGCGCGCCCGCGCCGGCGACCGCCGACCCTGCGACCGGCCTCGACCCACTGCTTCAGGTCATTGCGCAGCTTTGCCGCGTTTTTCGAAGAAAGGTCGATCTCGTAGGTCACACCGTCGAGGCCGAATTCAACGGTCTCGTCGGCCGCACCTTCGCCGTCGAAATCGTCGACCAAGGTAACGGTAACTTTCTTCGCCATTTAACACGCCCTTCTAAGCGATCACAGGACCGCAGTAAAGTATCCAACTCGGCACCAATGTGCCATATTTGTGTGCGCTATACAACAAGATCTATCGGTGCCGAGTATAGGCGCGGGTTCAGTTGCCGTGGCGACGAACAATCGGGAACAAAACAGTCTCCCTAATCGACAAGCCCGTCAGGGCCATCAGCAATCTGTCGATACCCATTCCGGTGCCTGTGGACGGTGGCATCGCATACTCGAGGGCCGCCAAGAAATCCTCGTCGAGAACCATCGCCTCGTCGTCGCCGGCGGCCGCCGCCTTCGCCTGGGCTTCGAACCTCTCGCGCTGGATTACCGGGTCTATCAGCTCGGAATATCCGGTGGCGAGTTCAAATCGCCTTATGTACAGATCCCACTTTTCGGTGACGCCTTCAATGCTGCGGTGCGGGCGCGTGAGCGGCGTCGTCTCGACGGGAAAGTCGCGGACGAACGTGGGCGCCCACAACGTGTTCCCGACCGTGTGCTCCCAGAGTTCCTCGACCAGTTTTCCGTGGCCGTAGCCCCGATCGCGCGGGATCTCGACGCCGAGGCGATCCGCAATGGCCCACAACTTCTCGGCGGGCGTTTGAGGGGTGATCTCCTCCCCCAAAGCCCCCGACAGTGACGGATACATTTCGACGGACTGCCATTCGCCGTCAAGGTCGTACTCGGTGCCATCGGGCAATGGCACCACCCGTGTTCCGATAGCTTCGTCGGCGACTTCTTGAATAAGTTCTCTGGTGACGACGGCGGAATCGTCGTACGTACCGTAAGCCTGATAAGTCTCGAGCATCGCGAATTCCGGAGAATGTGTGGAATCCGCACCTTCGTTTCTGAACACGCGATTCAACTCGAAGACCCGCTCGAATCCGCCGACCAGCGCGCGCTTGAGAAACAGTTCCGGTGCGATACGCAGATATAGATCCGCATCGAGCGCATTGGAGTGCGTCACGAACGGTCGCGCCGCCGCGCCGCCGGCGAGTGTCTGCAGCATCGGCGTTTCCACTTCGAGAAATCCGCGCCTTTCCAATGCCGACCGCACCGCGCGGACCACCGCCACCCGCTGACGGGCAATGGTCCTGGCCTCCGGGCGCACGATGAGATCGACGTAGCGCTGCCTGACCCGCGCCTCTTCGCTCATCTCCTTGTGGGCCACCGGCAGCGGTCGCAGGGCTTTCGAAGCCATTTGCCAGGAGTCGGCGAGCACGGAGAGCTCTCCGCGACGGGAACTGATCACCTCACCGCGCACGAAGACGATGTCGCCGAGGTCGACATCGGCCTTCCACGCGTCCAGGGATTCCTGCCCGACTTTGTTCAGGCTGATCATCGCCTGCAGCTGGGTGCCGTCGCCCTCCTGCAGCGTGGCAAAGCACAGCTTCCCGGAGTTCCTGGCGAACATCACCCGCCCGGCCACCCCCACGATCTGACCGGTCTCGGTGTCGGCGGGCAGGTCTGTATAGGCCGCACGAATCTCGGCGAGGGAATGTGTGCGCGCGATCTCCACCGGATAGGGTTCACGCCCCTCGGCGAGCAGGCGCTCACGCTTGGCCTGACGGATCCGGTACTGCTCCGGAACGTCGGCTTCGGATGTCGCGTCCGCGGCCGGAGTGGTGCGGGGCGGGTGGGGTTCGGTCACGTCGTGCCAGCCTAAATGACGCGGATTCGGGCGCGGTCGGTGCGCCGAACGCAGCCAGCTATACCGAGATGCCCTTCTTGAGCCGGCCGCGGTTGCTGTCGCGGTTGCGCTCGAACACCAGCCGCAGTCCGTCGAGGGTGAGATGCCGGTCGTAGTGCTGCACCGTGTGCAGGTCCGGGAGAACCAACGGGGCGCCGTGCCCGGTGGCGACCACGGTGACGTCGTCGCCGTCGAAGCCGTCGACGTCGTCGCGGATGCGGGTCACCAACCCGTCCACCAGCGCCGCGAACCCGAACACCGCACCGGCCTGCATGCACTCGACCGTGTTCTTGCCGACGACCGACCGCGGCCGGGTCAGCTCGACCCTGCGCAGCGCTGCCGACCGTGCGGCAGCCGCGTCCGACGACACCTGCACCCCGGGCGCGATGGCCCCGCCGAGGAACTCACCCTTCGCCGAGACGACGTCGACGCAGATCGACGATCCGAAGTCCACGACGATGGCCGCCGTTCCGTACTTGTGGAAAGCGGCCAGGCAGTTGACGATGCGATCGGCGCCGACCTCCTTCGGGTTGTCGACGAGCAGCGGGATGCCGGTCCGCACACCGGGTTCGATGAGAACGTGCGGCACCGACGGCCAGTACTGCTCGAGCATCACGCGGACCTCGTGCAGGACCGACGGAACGGTCGACAGCCCCGCGGCGCCGGTCAGGCGCTCGGCGTCGTCGCCGATCAGGCCGTCGATGGTGAGCGCGAGTTCGTCGGCCGTCACCTCCGACTCGGTGCGGATGCGCCAGTGCTGCACGACTTTCGAGTGATCTGCGGTGCCCGATACCAGACCCACGACGGTGTGGGTGTTACGGACGTCTATGGCTAGTAACACGTGCTCACCGTGGAGACATCAACCCGGCCGCGTCGGCCGGTACGAAGGCCGGATCGTGCCCGAGGTCGATCTGCTTGTTGTCGGCGTCGACGAACACGATCCGCGGCTGGTAGGCACGGGCTTCGGCATCCTCCATGGTGCCGTAGGCGATCAGGATCACCAGATCGCCGGGGTGCACGAGATGCGCTGCCGCGCCGTTGATCCCGATGACGCCACTGCCGCGTTCACCGGTGATCGCGTACGTCACCAGCCGTGCGCCGTTGTCGATGTCGACGATCGTCACCTGCTCACCCTCGAGTAGGTCGGCCGCCTCCATCAGGTCGGCGTCGATGGTCACCGACCCCACGTAGTGCAGATCGGCCGTGGTGACCGTGGCGCGGTGGATCTTCGACTTCAGCATTGTCCGTAACATCAGTTCCTCCAAGGAAGTTCGTGCTCGTCGAACACGACGTCCGGGCCGGGCCCGGACGGTACTCCGATATCTATGGCGATGTTGTCCAACAGCCTGGTGCGGCCCAGCCGGCCGGCCACCAACATGCGGGCCGCCCCCAACTCGGGTGCGGGGCCCAGCATCGGGTCCCGCACCTGCAGGTAGTCGACCTCGATCGCGGGCACCTCGTCGAGCACCGCACGCGCGGCGTCCAGCGCAGCCGGGGCCCCTTCGCCCGCCGCGTACATGCCCGCCAGCAGTGCCGCCGACAACGCACCCGCATGTTCGCGCTGCTCCGCGTCCAGGTAGCGGTTGCGTGACGACATCGCCAGGCCGTCGGCCTCGCGCACGATCGGCACCCCGACGATCCTGGTGTCGACGTTGAGGTCGATGACCATCTGACGGATCAGCGCCAGCTGCTGGTAGTCCTTCTCCCCGAAGAACGCGCGGTCGGGGCGCACGATGTTGAGGAGCTTGAGCACGACAGTCAGCACACCCTCGAAATGTGTTGGGCGAGCGGCACCCTCGAGCTCCGCGCCGAGCGGTCCGGGGTGCACCGACGTGCGTGTGCCGTCCGGGTACATGTCGTCGACCGTCGGGGTGAACGCGATCTCGACGCCCTCGGTACGCAGGGCGGCCAGATCGTCGTCGAGCGTGCGCGGATACGCGTCGAGGTCCTCCCCCGCACCAAACTGCAGCGGATTGACGAAGATCGACGCCACGACGACGGCCCCTTGGACCCGCTTGGCGGCGCGGATGAGCGTGAGGTGACCCTCGTGCAGGGCGCCCATAGTCGGAACCAGCATCACCCGGCGGCCGGTGGCGCGCAGCGCCCGGGTGACCGCGGAAACGTCGGCGGGCTTTGCGTAGACGTTCAGCTCGCCCGCCGCGAACTGCGGTTTGCGCGCCGTCGTCATCGCCCGCTCCCCAGCTGACGCGTCGGCCCGCCGTCGTCGGCGAGCACGGCGACCACCTCGCCCGGGGCGTGCGCACGCAGCGCGGTGCGCAGCGAGTTCGCCCGATATGCCTGTGCCAATTCGGGATTCACCTCCGTCAGGGCCTCCAGATGACGTGCGACGGCGGCCGCGTCCCCGCGTGCCACCGGTCCGGTCAGCGCCGCCTGGCCGCGTTGCAGCGCGTTCTCGAGCGACGCGCGCGCAAGCGGGCCGATGACCCGCTCGGCGAGGCCACCCGGTGCATCACCGACCAGCTCCTGGCCGAGCAGCTCCTGCCCCCACAACGCCGAGCGCAGGGCCTCGACCGCGTCGAGAAGAACGGTCACCACGTGGTTGCTCGCGTGCGCCAGCGCCGCGTGATACAGCGTGCGCGCGTCCTCGCGGACCCGGAACGGCTCGCCGCCGATCTCGAGCACCAGCGACTGGGCGATCGCGTAGCCCACTTCGTCGGCGGCGGTCACGCCGAAGCAGGTGTCGGGCAGCCGCTCGATGTCCTCGTCGGTGCCGGTGAAGGTCATCGCCGGGTGGATGGCCAGCGGTATGCAGCCCTGCTCGGACAGTGGCGCCAGCACACCGATGCCGTTGGCGCCTGAGGTGTGCGCGACGATCGTGCCCGGCCGCACCGAGCCGGTCGCGGCCAGACCGGACACCAGGCCCACCAGTTCGGCGTCGGGGACCGCGAGGAGCAGGAGCTCGGCACGGCCGGCCACCTCGTCGACCGGGAGCACCGCGGTGTCGGGCAGCCGGCGCTGGGCGCGGTCGCGCGACTCGCGGGAGATGGCGCTGCAGCCCACCACGACGTGTTCGGCGCGCTCGAGCGCGACGCCCAGCGCCGAACCGACGCGACCTGCGGAAATGATGCCGACAGTGAGCCGCGCCGGCCGGAATCCGCCGGGTGGGGTCCCCATGAGAACCTCGCTGAGAGTTGATGCGTGTCGTTCCGGTCCTGCGATGCGGGTACCGGACGGTCGCTACGAGGTTAGCTCACTCCTCGCGGCGTCGGCGACGCCCGCCCGGTGTGGGGCTTGCCTGCAGCCGGGCCAGGAGTTCGGCGACGGACTGTCCGGCGGTGTCGGTGTCGTCGGCGCTGCGGTGCCTGCGGCGTTCGGGGGCGGGCGGCGGTTCGGGCGCCGGTTCCGGTTCGGCGGGTGGGCCCTGCGGGGCGGGGCGGCTCGGATCTCCGCCCTCGGATGCGGCCGAATGCCTGCCCCGCCGCGGCTCGGCCGGCTGGGGAGCAGCCGTGGGCTCGGGAACCGGCGGCGGGGCCACCTCGTCTTCGGGGTCGGGGGCCCGGCGCCTGCCGACGTACTCGGTGGTCGCCCCGTTGATGTTCGACACCCAGTTACTTCCCGGGGCGCCGGGCGGCAGCCACTGACCGTCGGCGGGCGCGGGTTGCCAGTCGCTCGCTCGCGCCGGTTCCGGGGCGGGCGGCGGTGGCGGCGGCGTCACCGGTTCGGCGGGCGGCGCGGAAGGCTGCGCGACGGGTTCGGGACGCGGGGGCGGCGGCGGTGCGGCAGGAGGTGCAGGAGGTGGGGGCGGTGCGGCGGTCGGTGGTGGCGGGGACCACGCGGCCGGTTCCTCGGCCGGTCGGTGTGCCCAGTCGGTTTCGGATGCGCGGCGGTGCGCCCCACCCGTGTCCGGCGTCGGTTGATGCTGCCAATCGAACTCTGGCGGTTGAGGTTCGGCGGGCACGTCGATGATCGGGCTCTCCTCGGTCCGCTCGTCGATGTCCGGCCGGTAGTCGTCGATGCGGCTGCTGCTCACGCGCCCCGTCGTCTCGGAGTCCCGCGCCCAGTCGCTGTAGGCGCGCACCGTCGTGCGCTCGGGCTCGATCGCCGGTCGGTGCGACAGGTCCGCGTCGAAGAGGATCTCGAGATTGGCGCGCAGGGCGGCCAACTCGGCACGCAGGGTTGCCATCTCGTCGGCGGTCTGGGCCCGCACCTCGGACTCCAGCTCGCGGCGCAGTTGTGTCTCCAACGACAGCTCGTATTCGCGCCGCGCCGAGATCTCACGGTCCAGCTGGAGGTCGTAGACGAGCTTGAGGTCACGCACCTTGGCCTGGTCGACGTCGCTCTGCCGTCGGTAGATGACCGAGACGAACGCCGCGACCACCGCCGCCCACAACGCCAGGATGACCGCCAGCTTGAGTAGCTCCACCCGGTTGGTGAACACCAATGCGGAGCTTGCCGCGATCGCCAACACCAGCAACGCGGTCAGCAGCATCCAACCCGGCCTGCGGCCGGCACGCCGATAGCGTGCGCTGCGGGTCGGATCGGTCATGGGGGCGACTGTACCCGTCACAGGTCACTCCGCGTGTCGCCTCGTCGGCGATTCGGCCGCGCGTCGCCGCGACTTCGTTAATCCGTTGCCCCATCGGGGTTCTCCGGCGGCTCGCCCGGAGACTTGCAGCAATGCTGCAACCACAGCGCAGCAACGAGCAGAGCCAGCGCGCAGCCCGCGGCGACGGCGGCGCCCGCGGTGTCCTCGGCGGCGACCCGCAGTGTCGAGCGACGCGGCAGAAGGTAGACGAGCACGGCCGCCCACCAACCGAACACCAGCGCGCCCACCCATGCCGAAGCCTTGGCGATCACCACGGACCTGGCCACCGCGATGGGGTTGAGCCGGCCGGATCCCACGCCGATCTCGCCGTCGTTGATCTTGGCGCGAACGTGGAACGCCCACCCCGCTTCGGCGATCGCGACACCCAGCAGCGATACGCCCGTCCACGTCGTGATCGGCGGGAACCATCTGTACAGCACGAGGACGAGCAAATAGCCCACCACCGCAGTGAGCACCGCCGCGGCCACGAGGTCGCGCGTCCTGGTCGGTCCCATCAGCGCAACACCAACTCGGTGCGGTGGACGCCGTCGCGTTCCACGGGCTCGAGGTCCGCGAGCAGCGCGTCGACCCGCCGGGTGTCCCCGCCGACCGGCAGCACCGCGTCCGGCTCGACGGCCAGCCACGGCACCAGCACGAACGCGCGCTGATGCGCCCGCGGATGAGGCAGGGTCAGGTCGGGGTCCTGTGAGATCAGGTCGCGGCCGCCGTCGCGGCAGGTGACGATGTCGACGTCCAGCGTGCGCGGGCCCCACCGCTGCGCACGCACCCGCTCGGCGGCTCGCTCGAACTCGTGGGCCCGCCGCAGCCAACCGTGCGCGTCGAGTCCGGGATCGTCCGCGACGAGAACCGCGTTGAGGAACGCCCCCTGCTCGACGCCGCCCCACGGCGCGGTCTCGTAGACCGGCGACGCCGCATGCAGCGCCGCGCCGAGACCGTCGACGACCACGCGCAGCATGGCCAGCCGGTCGCCGAGGTTCGACCCGATGGACAGGACCGCGGTCGTCAAGGGCTGCCCCGCCCGCGTCGTGAGCGACGCGCCACCACCGCGACGTCGGAGAAGGCGAGCGGGATCGGCGCCGACGGTTTGTGCACGACGACCTCGACGGCGTGCACGCGCTCGTCGGCCATCACATCGTCGGCGATCTCACCGGCCACCGTCTCGATCAGGTCCCTTGGCGGGCCCGCGACGATGTCGGCCGCGCGTTGCGCCAGCGCACCGTAGTCCAGCGTGTCGGCGAGGTCGTCACTCGCCGCCGCTGCCGCAAGATCGATCCACACCGTGATGTCGACGATGAAGTCCTGGCCGTCGCGACGCTCGTGTTCGTAGACACCGTGATGCCCTCGAACCTTCAAGCCGCGCAGCTCGATTCGATCAGTCATACGTCCAGGCCTCCAACACCTTGAGCGCGTCGACCGAGGCGCGCACGTCGTGCACCCGTACACCCCATGCGCCGTGCAGGCCGGCCAACACCGAGATCACCGCCGTGGCGGTCTCCCGCCCGTCCGGCGGCCGCGGTTGTCCGTCGGCGTCGGCGAGCAGCGTCCCGAGAAAACGTTTGCGCGACGCGCCGACCAAGACCGGGATGCCCGTGGCGACGAACTCGGGAAGCGCCCGCAGCAGAGCCCAGTTGTGCTCGCCCGTCTTGGCGAAGCCCAGCCCAGGATCGATGACGAGCATGCTGGCGTCGACGCCGGCAGCCACCGCGGCGTCCACGCTGGCGAGCAGCTCGCTGCGGACCTCCTCGACGACGTTGCGGTACGCGGGCACCGCGTGGGGCTTGTCGGCGCCGACCGACCGCCAATGCATCAGCACCCAGGGCACTTTCGCGTCGGCGAGCAACGGCGCCATGTCCGGGTCGGCGCGTCCGCCGGAGACGTCGTTGACGATCTGGGCGCCGTTCTCCAGCGCCGCCCGCGCGACCTCGGCGTGCATGGTGTCAATGCTGACCGTGATGCCCTGGGCGGCAAGCTCTCTGATGACGGGACACACCCGCGAACTCTCGATCTGCGGGTCGATGCGCGTCGCGCCGGGACGGGTGGACTCACCGCCGACGTCGACGATCGCGGCGCCCTCGGCGGCCAATTCGAGTCCGTGCTCAACGGCGCGGTCGTGCTCGAGGAAGAGCCCTCCGTCGGAGAAGGAGTCGTCGGTGACGTTCACGACCCCCATGACGCGCACCCGTGTCGAGTTCACTTGCGCAGGATCAGGTCCAGCGCCTCAGCCCTCGATGCCGCGTCGACCTTGAACTGCCCGCGCACGGCCGATGTGGTCGTCACCGCGCCGGGCTTTCGCACCCCGCGCATCGCCATGCACAGGTGCTCGGCCTCGACCACGACGATGACCCCCCGAGGATCGAGTTTGCGCATCATCGCGTCGGCGATCTGCCCGGTGAGCCGCTCCTGCACCTGCGGTCGCTTGGCGTAGAGGTCGACCAGCCTCGCGATCTTGGACAGCCCGGTGACGCGGCCGTCCTGGCCGGGGATGTAACCGACGTGCGCGACGCCGTGAAACGAGACGAGGTGATGTTCGCAGGTCGAGTACATCGGGATCTGCTTGACCAGCACCAGCTCGTCGTGCTGCTCGTCAAAGGTGGTGTCCAGCACCGAATCCGGGTCGATGTAGAGCCCCGCGAACAACTCCTTGTAGGCGCGCGCCACCCGCGCCGGGGTCGACTCAAGGCCGTGCCGGTCGGGGTCCTCGCCCACGGCGAGCAGGAGTTCGCGGACCGCCGCCTCAGCGCGTTGCTGGTCGAAGGTCGCAGGGGTGAAGGTGACAGAGTTGTGCTGCGACTGCGCCAATGGAGCCTCCTGTGAGCCGGCCGGCCTGTCAGCCGTTGCGCCGGCTGTTGTCCTGACCCTGGTCCTCGTTCGGTGGGGGCGGCGCGCCCTGCTGCGGCGGCCCCTGCTGCGGGTACGGCTGATACTGCGGATAGGGCGCGGGCTGTTGCCACCCCTGGTGTGGCGGCGGATACCAGTAACCCTGCGGCTGCTGGACCGGCTGCTGTTGCTGATGCTGCGGGGGCGGGGGCCAGCCCGGAGCGTGCCATCCGGCGGGGGCGCCGTAGTCCGGTTGCGTCGGTGCGGCACCGGACGATCCGTTGCCGCTGCCGTTCGTGCCGTTGGCGCCGCTCTCGGCCAGCTTGGCCTCGGCGGCCTTGGTGGCCGCCGCAATCGCGGCCTTGAATGCGGGCTCGGGCACCGGCTTCGGCCATTCCTCGCCGCGCTCTATCGCCAGCTCGCCGGGCGTCTTGATCGGCGGTTTGTCGGACGGTACGCGACCGCCGAAGTCGTCGAACATGGTCAGCCGCGGACGCTTCTTCACGTCGCCGAAGATCTCCTCGAGCTCGCGGCGGTGCAGCGTCTCCTTCTCCAGCAGCTCGCCGGCGAGGGTGTCGAGCACGTCGCGGTACTCGGTCAGGATCTCCCACGCCTCGGTGTGGGCGGCCTCGATGAGCTTGCGGATCTCGTCGTCGATGTCGCGGGCGACCTCGTGGCTGTAATCGGCCTGGGTGCCCATGGTGCGGCCGAGGAACGGGTCGCCGTGCTCGGTGCCGTAGCGCACCGCGCCGAGCTTGGAGCTCATGCCGTACTCGGTGACCATCGCCCGCGCGATCTTGGTGGCCTGCTCGATGTCGGAGACGGCGCCGGTGGTCGGTTCGCGGAACACCAGCTCCTCGGCCGCGCGTCCGCCCATCGCGAACACCAGCCGCGCGATCATCTCCGAGCGCGTCATCAAGCCCTTGTCGTCCTCGGGGACGGCCATCGCGTGGCCGCCGGTGCGGCCGCGGGCCAGGATCGTCACCTTGTAGATCGGGTCGATGTCCGGCATCGCCCACGCCGCGAGCGTGTGACCGCCCTCGTGGTAGGCGGTGATCTTCTTCTCGTGCTCGCTGATGATGCGGCTCTTGCGGCGCGGCCCGCCGACGACGCGGTCGACGGCCTCTTCCAGGGCCGGGCCGGTGATCACGGTGCCGTTCTCGCGGGCGGTCAGCAGCGCGGCCTCGTTGATGACGTTGGCCAGGTCGGCTCCGGACATGCCGACCGTGCGCTTGGCCAGGCCGTCGAGGTCGGCGTCGGGAGCGATCGGCTTGCCCGCCGAGTGCACCTTGAGCACGGCGCGGCGGCCGGCCAGATCGGGGTTGGAAACCGGGATCTGGCGGTCGAAGCGGCCGGGACGCAGCAGCGCCGGGTCGAGGATGTCGGGCCGGTTGGTCGCGGCGATCAGGATGACGCCCTGGCGGTCGCCGAAGCCGTCCATCTCGACGAGCAGCTGGTTGAGCGTCTGCTCGCGTTCGTCGTGGCCGCCGCCGAGGCCGGCGCCGCGTTGACGGCCGACGGCGTCGATCTCGTCGACGAAGATGATGCACGGGCTGTTCTGCTTGGCCTGCTCGAACAGGTCGCGCACGCGGGAGGCGCCGACGCCGACGAACATCTCGACGAAGTCGGAGCCCGAGATCGTGAAGAACGGCACCCCGGCCTCGCCGGCGACGGCGCGCGCCAGCAGCGTCTTACCGGTGCCGGGCGGACCGAACAGCAGCACGCCCTTCGGGATCTTGGCGCCGAGCGCCTGGTACCGCGAGGGGTTCTGCAGGAAGTCCTTGATCTCGTAGAGCTCTTCGACGGCCTCGTCGACACCGGCGACATCGGCGAAGGTGGTCTTCGGCATGTCCTTGGTCAGCTGCTTGGCCCGCGACTTGCCGAAGCCGAAGCCCATCCGGCCGCCGGTCTGCATGCGCGAGAACATCACGAACAGGCCGACCAGCAGCAACAGCGGCAGCAGGTAGATCAGCAGCGAACCGAGCATGCTGCCCTGGTTGACCACGGTGTTCGTGGTCGCACCCTTGGCCTGCAGCGAGTCGAACAGCGTGGCGCCGTACCCGGTCGGGTACTTGGTGATGATCTTGTCGCTGTTCTCGGTGTCGCTGTTGCCGTTCTTGAGCTCGAGGCGCAGCTGCTGTTCGCGGTCGTCGATCTGCGCGCTCTTGACGTTGTCGTCCTTGATCTGCGCGATCGCCACCGAAGTGTCGACCGGTTTGTAGCCGCGGGTGTCATCGCTGAAGTAGTAGAAGGACCAACCCAGCAACAGCACGACCGCGATCACGGTCAGCGTGCGGATGACGTTTTTCCGATTCATCAACTATCCGTCGTCGTTCGGCCGCGTGGCCGGCCGTTGTTCCCGGCCGTCCGCGACCACATCTGCCATTGGCGCCGCATCCAACATGCTCACAGTTGGAATAGTTCAGGCTACCGCTAGACCAACGAACCAAGGTTCCCGACGGTTCTCCGCCGAGCGCACGTCATCCGGCGATTCGTGTTCACAACGGCACTGTCGGCGTCGAAGATGAGGGCGTGCTGACCTCCTCCGAGCGGTTCGTCGACACCAACGGGGTCCGTCTGCGTGTCCTGGAGGCCGGCGAACCCGGTGCGCCCCTGGTGGTGCTGGCCCACGGCTTTCCCGAACTCGGGTTTTCCTGGCGTCACCAGATGCCGGCGCTGGCCGACGCCGGTTACCACGTGCTGGCTCCTGATCAGCGCGGATACGGCCGCTCGTCGGCTCCGGACGATGTCGACGCCTACACGGTCGTCGAGTTGAGCGCCGACATCGTCGGACTCATCGACGACGCGGGCGCTGACCGCGCAGTCATCGTCGGCCACGACTTCGGCGGCGTGGTGGCCTGGGCAGCTCCCCTGTTGCATCCGGACAAGTTCGCGGGTGTCGCGGGCGTGTGCACGCCGCCGGTGCCGCGGTCCCGCGTGCCCACGACGCAGGCGTTCCGGCGCATCTTCGGCGACAACTTCTTCTACATCCTCTACTTCCAGCAGGTGGGTCCGGCCGACGCCGAGCTCAACCGAGACCCCGCAACGTCGATCCGCAAGCTGCTCGCGTCGACGGCCTCGTCGAAGGGCGCACTGGTCGGCGACCGGATGACCGCGCAGGGACCGGCCGGGCTCCTCTCCCGTATCCCCGAGCCCGGCGGCCTGCCCGACTGGATCAGCGAGGGCGAACTCGACCACTACGTCGAGGAGTTCACCCGCACGGGCTTCACTCCCGCGCTCAACTGGTACCGGTGCTTCGACCGCAACTGGGAACTGACGGCGAACACCCCGGCGACGACCATCGGCGTACCCGCGTTGTTCATCGGCGCCACCGAGGATCCGACCCAGGCCTTCGCCCGACGGGACCGCGCCCGCGAGGTGGTGTCCGGCGACTACCGCGAGGTGATGATCGACGGCGGGCACTGGCTGCCTCAGGAACGGCCCGCCGAGGTCACCGCCGCGCTGCTGGAGTTCCTGACCCGATTGGAGTGGTGAATGCGCGCCGCCGTACTGCGCGACGGACGGATGGTGGTCCGCGACGACGTCCCCGAACCCGTCCCGCAGGAGGGGCAGGTGCTGGTCTCGGTCAACGCCTGCGGCATCTGCGGCTCGGACCTGCATTTCGCCAAGCACGGCGCCGAGATGGTGCGGCTCACCCGCGAGATCACCGGGATGCCGGTGCAGGGCGGGTTGCCCGTCGACGTCGGCGACGACGTGTTCATGGGCCACGAGTTCAGTGCGGAGGTCCTCGAGGCCGGTCCCGGCACTGACGCGCCACCGCCGGGAACGCTCGTGACATCGTTGCCGGTCTTGTTGTCGCCCAAGGGTTTCGAGCCGACCATGTCCAGCAACACGGTGCTGGGCGGCTACGCCGAGCGGATGCTGCTGTCGGTGCCGTTGCTGCTGCGGGTGCCCGAGGGCGTCGACCCCCGCCACGCCGCGCTCACCGAACCGATGGCCGTCGGGCTGCACGCGGTCAACAAGTCCGGCATCGCGCCCGGCGAGTCCGCCCTGGTGATCGGCTGCGGCCCGATCGGTATCGCGATCATCGCCGCGCTGCGACTGAAGGGCGTCGAAGACGTTGCGGCGGCGGACTTTTCGGTGCGACGCCGTGAACTCGCCGCGACGATGGGCGCCCACGTGACGCTGGACCCTGCGCAGGGCTCGCCCTTCGACAGCACGACGCCCACGGTGGTCTTCGAGGCCGTCGGCGTGCCCGGCATCATCAACGACGCGATGCGGCGGGCGCCGCTGGGCAGCCGCCTGGTGGTGGCCGGGGTCTGCATGCAGCCCGACACCGTCATGCCGCTGTTCGGTATCGCCAAGGAGATCAGCGTGCACTTCGTCAACTCCTATGACTACAACGAATTCGCGGAGTCGTTGCGCGCCATCGCCGACGGGCTCATCGACGTCTCACCGCTGATCACCGGTGAGGTGGGCCTCGACGGCGTGGGCTCCGCGTTCGACGAACTCGCCGACCCCGACGCGCACTGCAAGATCGTGGTGACGCCCTGACGGTAGGGTGCCAGCCATGCCAATCGCTGCCCGGGCGAAGACGCCCTCCCGAATCCTCGCGGCCGCGGCGGTGGGCCTCATCGCGCTCCTGTCGGGTTGTGACGCGAAGGCCGCCCCCGCCCTGGCCAACAACGACGACGGCGCAGCGCGTCAGGTCACGGTCGTCGGCTCCGGCGAGGTGCTCGGCACCCCCGACACGCTGACCATCGAAGCGGCGATGGAGGTCGTCTCCGCCGACGCCGCGGGCGCGCTCAACCAGACGAGCCAGTTGCAGCGCGGTGTCATCGATGCACTCGTCGACTCGGGCGTCGACCGCAAGGACATCAACACCTCCCAGGTGAGCGTGCAGCCGCAGTACGCAGGCAGCGACAGCTCGACCGTCAACGGCTACCGGGCGACGAACACGATCGACATCAAGGTGCGCGAGCTGAACACGGCGCCGCAGGTGTTCGGGATCATCGCCAGCCGGGGCGGCAACGCCACCCGGATCAACAACGTCACGCTCGCCATCGAGGACGACTCGCAATTGGTGCGCGAGGCGCGCGCCCGCGCCTTCAACGACGCCAAGAGCCGCGCCGAACAGTATGCGCTGCTGGCGGAACTCGACCTCGGCAAGGTGATCTCGATATCCGAGGTGCCGGCGTCCAATCCGCCGACGCCCTATCCCAGCCCGCGCGGCCCCGCCGCGGAGATGGCAGCGGTGCCCTTCGAGCCGGGCCAGCAGGCCGTCGGCTTCAACGTGACCGTGGTCTACGAGCTGACCTAGCGTGTCGGGCTAGCCCGCATTCTTTGATTTGCCGGCTCAGCCGGCGGGAGCGATGTCGACGGGGATCCCGTTGAGCACCGCGGTGCCCGACAGCGGGTCGAGGTGGTTTCCGTCGTTGAGCTGGTTGACGTTAACGCCGGGAGCGCCGGCGGCGACCCGCTGGCCCGTGCCGTCGCGGTCGTGGCCCCAGCCGTGCGGCAGCGACACCACGCCCCGTCGCATCTCGGGTGTGATCTCGATGGGCGCGAGCAGCTCGCCGCCGGGACCCTTGACGACCGCCGTGTCGGTCAGGCCGAGTTCGGCCGCGTCATCGGGGTGGATCCGCAGCGTGCACTGGTTCGACCCGCCCGAGAGCGCTGGCAGGTTGTGCATCCAGCTGTTGTTGGACCGCAGGTGCCGTCGCCCGATGAGCACGAACCCGTCGGGGCGCGTCCCGAGCGCATCGCGCAGCCGTGCGACATCGGCGGTCAACTGAGGCGGCGCGAGCTCGATCCGGCCCGACGGCGTCCGCAGCACCTCACCCAGGCGCGGCTGCAGCGGCCCGAGGTCTATGCCGTGTGGGGCGGCCTTGAGCTTGGCCAGCGTGAGGCCGTCCGGCTTGGCGCCGAACGCATCGCCATAGGCGCTGAGCCGCAGCATCATGTCCAGGCGCCGCTCATAACCCGGTCCCGGCGGCAGCATCGCGGTCAGTTCGTCGACGGATCGCCCAGCGACCGGCGAGTCCGGGTCGGCGGTCTCCTTGGCCAGCGTTGCGGCGATCACCTGGTCATCGACCAGCATCGGGTCGGCGTCGGGGCCGAGGCCGTAGAGGATCAGCGCGATGCGCGAGAGGATCTCGGCCTCGTCCGGCCGATCGGCGGGCGGGAGCGCGGGCGGTGAGTACCGCGCGTTGTTGCGCACCGCGAGTGCGTTGAGCGCGATGTCGAAGTGCGCGCTGCGCGACGGCGGAGGAGGCGGCAGGATCACGTCGGCATGCCGGCTGGTCTCGTTCAGATACGGGTCGACGCTGCACATGAACTCGACGCTCTCGAGCGCCTTGTCGAGGCGTTCGCCGTCGGGCGCCGAGAGCACCGGATTGCCCGCGATCGTGATCACCGCCTTGATCTGTCCGTCGCCGGGCGTATCGATCTCCTCCGCGAACGCCGCGGCCGGAAACTCCGACAGCACTTCGGGATAACCGGAGACGCGGCTGTGCCAGCGGCCGGTGAGAAAGCCGCGCCCCGGCTTCGGCGGACGCGGTGCGGGGGCGATCGGCGAGAGCGGGAACATCGCGCCGCCCGGCCGGTCCAGGTTGCCGGTGAGGACGTTGACCACGTCGACCAGCCAGCTGCCCAACGTGCCGAACTCCACGGTGGACGTGCCGATGCGGCCGTACACGGCGGCCGACGGCGCAGCGGCCAGTTCGCGGGCGAGTGTGCGGATGTCGTCCGCGGGCACCCCGCAAAACGCGGAGACGGTCTCCGGCGAGAAATCGGCGGCGAGCGCACGCACCTCGTCGACACCATCGACGTGCCCGTCGAGCTGCTTGAGGTCGGCGAGGTCTTCGTCGAACAGCACGTGGACGATCGCGAGGAGCAGCGCGGCGTCGGTGCCCGGCCGAGGGGCCAGATGCCGGTCGGCGATCTCGGCGGTGCGGGTGCGGGCGGGGTCGATGACCACGAGCCGGCCGCCGCGCTTACGCAGCGCGCGCAGCTTGCCGGGGAAGTCGGCCGCGGTCGCCAGGCTCCCGTTGGAGACAAGGGGATTGGCGCCGATCACCACGAGGTAGTCGGTGCGGTCGAGATCGGGGACGGTGAACGCGACCGGGCTGCCGAACATCAGGCCCAGCGAGACGTGCTTGGGCATCTGGTCCAGCGTGCTCGCCGAATACACCTGCCGGGTGCCGAGCGCCTTCACGACCAGCGGCGTGTACAGCCCGCCCGCGACGGTGTGTGCGTTCGGGTTGCCCAGGTAGACGCCGACGGACGCACCGCCGTGCTCGGCGATGACACCGCCGAGGCCCTCGGCGAGGGCGGCAAACGCTTCCTCCCAGCTCGCCTCGGTCAGCACGCCGTCGCGCCGCACCATCGGCCGGGCCAGCCGGTCGGGGTCGTTGTCGAGTTCGGCGAAGCTGGCGCCCTTCGGGCAGATGAAGCCGTGGCTGAACACGTCGTCGCGGTCGCCGCGAGCGCCGGTGACGCGGCCGTCGTCAATGGTCAGGACCAGGCCGCAGGTGGCCTCACACAGGGGACAGATGCGAAGGGCTGTTTCGCGCATGCCCCTCATCTTGCGCCGATCAGTGCTGCTCGTACACCTTCGGATCCAAGGTGCCGATGTAGTTGAGGTCGCGGTAGCGCTCGGCGTAATCCAGGCCGTACCCGACGACGAACTCGTTGGGGATGTCAAACCCGACGTGGGCGATGTCGACGTCGGCGCGCACCGCGTCGGGTTTGCGGAGCAGCGCGCACACCCGCAGCGAGCGGGGATGGCGGGTCGCGAGGTTGCGCAGCAGCCACGACAGCGTGAGCCCGGAGTCGACGATGTCCTCGACGATCAACACGTCGCGGCCGTTGATGTCGCGGTCGAGGTCCTTGAGGATCCGCACGACGCCGGACGACGACGTCGACGAACCGTACGAGCTGACCGCCATGAACTCCAGCTGTGTCGGCAGCGGGATCGCGCGGGCCAGGTCCGTGACGAAGAAGACCGCGCCCTTGAGCACGGTCACGAGCAGGAGATCTTGTCCGTTCTCGGCAACGGCGTCGCGATACTCCTCCGCGATGCGGGCGCCGAGTTCGGCGATCTTGGCCTGGATCTCGTCGGACGACAGCAGCACCGACTTGATGTCGCCGGTGTACAGCTCGGCGGATGGCTCAGGCACGGGCACAGTTTTTCATGGTTCGAACCGGCTCCGTGTGCAGGGTCAGCATGCCGTCCCGGCGACCCGCGATCAGCCGGCGCTCGCGAAGGGGTGACCCGACCGCCACACCGCCCTGGCCCCGCCACGCCGTGACGAGGGCATCGACGGCGCGGATTTGCTTGTCGGTCAGCCCGGCGGCGCCGCCGTCGAGCAGCCAGCGGCGAATCACCCGCAGCCGCAGTGCTTCTGGAAGCTGCACCACCTGCGCGCCATCGAGTGCGTCGTCGCGGCGCACCTCGCTCAGCGCGCGGTCGGCCAGTTCGTCGAGGGTGTCGGTGTCGGCGCGCAGCGCACCTGCGGTGCGAGCCAGCGCCTCGGCGACCCCACCGCCGAGAACGTCCTCGAGCATCGGCAGGACCTCTTCACGGAGTCGGACCCGGGTGAACCTGCGGTCGAAGTTGTGCGGGTCCTGCCACGGAGGGAGGCCGAGCTCGGCGCAGGCGGCGCGCGTCACCGCCCGCCGGACACCGAGCAGCGGCCGGCCCCACGGTGGGTCCCAGGGCCGCATGCCGGCGATCGATCGGGGCCCGGACCCGCGGCCCAGCCCCAGCAGCACCGTCTCGGCCTGGTCGTCGAGCGTGTGCCCCAGCAGCACCGACATGCCGTCCCGCGCCCCGTCCAGCGCGCGGTAGCGTGCGGTGCGCGCGGCGGCCTCGGGGCCGCCCTGCGTCCCGATGTCAACGGTGATTGCCTGTGCTGCAACACATCCCAGCGACAGCGCCTGTTGTCGCGCGGTTTGCGTCACGGTGGCGGAGTCGGGCTGCAGTCGGTGGTCGACGATGAGCGCGGTGGTCGGTTTGATCCTCGCTGCAATCGCCGTCAGCGCCAGCGAGTCCGCGCCTCCGGACAGCGCGACGCACCAGCGGTCGCCGACGTCGAAGTCGCGGTCGAACGCCGCGACGGCCGCTCGGAGTGCGGCTACAGCAC
Organism: Mycobacterium sp. E136; assembly: GCF_001666865.1. Taxonomy (NCBI): domain Bacteria; kingdom Bacillati; phylum Actinomycetota; class Actinomycetes; order Mycobacteriales; family Mycobacteriaceae; genus Mycobacterium; species Mycobacterium sp. E136. The sequence continues at coordinate 880 of NZ_LZJE01000111.1, read as the reverse complement.
CCTGTCGATCCATCGTTGCGGCTCGTCGATTTCGGTTGGCAGGGGCAGTGTTTCGGTGTTCGTCCACACCGCGTTGAACCGGCTCATCCCCACGGTGGACACGACGTGGTCGACGAATGCCTTGCCGCGGGTGTACTGGCTGAGCTTGGCGTCGATGCCGAGAAGCATCCGCACCACGCGTTGCAGCGGCGACTGTTTGCGTTGCCGCCGCTCGTCGAACCGCTTGCGGATCGTCGCGACGGAAGGCACCACAGCCGGGCCGACGGCGTCCATCACGTGGTCCGCGTGACCTTCCAGCAGCGTGCCGAGCACCAGCAGTTGGTCGAGGGCCTCGCGTTGGGGTTCGGACTGCACGGCACGCAACAGCCCGATCATGCCGTTCGAGTTGGTATCGGCGACAACGCCGTTCGTCTCGATCCGGCGGCTGCGCACGAACTCGGCGAGCCGGGACACCATTTCGGTGATGTCGTCGGAGCCTTCTTCGGTGAGCACGCCGAGGGCACGCGACATGTGGTCGGCCAGCCATGGGTTCGCGCGGCCACCCAGTCGATGCGGGTGATGACCGGGGGGTCGGAGAAGCCGCGGGGCGCCATCAGCGGACGCATCACGGGGGCGCAGACCGGGGCGGTGCTCGCGTTCATCTCCTCGGGGATCCTCGGGCAGTACGATCCGTTCGGTCCCGGCGGAGGCGAACTGCTGCTGGTCTACCCGAACGTGATCGCCGTCGAGCGCCAGTTGCGGGTGCAGCCCTACGACTTCCGGCTGTGGGTCTGCTTGCACGAGGTCACCCACCGGGTGCAGTTCCGCGCGAACCCATGGCTGGCCGACCACATGTCGCGTGCCCTCGGCGTGCTCACCGAAGAAGGCTCCGACGACATCA
>NZ_LZJE01000110.1:0-752 GCF_001666865.1 Mycobacterium sp. E136 | reverse complement strand
CCGCGGTGCAGCAACTCCCGGCCAACGGCAACGCAGGGCTCCACATCGCCACGACTTCCGTAGCTTGCCAGCACAAATCTCAGGGATCTGGCCATCCACTGCCCCCCTTCAAGTTGCGTGGACCAGAGAGTACATCGGGGTCGGCGGAGTCCCACGGCGACTACTGCTGGGGCGAGCCGGCCACTCCGGTGCCGCTGGCGGTGGCATGGCGTGGCCGGTCGAATTGGAACCGCGGCAGCCGTCGGCGCCATTGCGCCTCAGCAACAACAGTGAAAGGCTCCGCAAAAAAATGAGAGGGTAGGACGCGATGAAGCTTTTAATGGCCTGCTATGGGACGCGTGGTGACGTGGAACCCTGCGCCGCGGTTGGCCGGGAGTTGCTGCACCGCGGACATCAGGTGTATTTGGCAGTAGCGCCCGACATGGTGGGGTTCGTCGAGTCCGCCGGGCTTCAGGCGGTCGGCTACGGCCCGAACGCGCGTTTATGGCAGGACGTCCATCGTGAATTCCAGGCGCGCACGTCCCATCCGTGGAAGGTTGCGGACCTGCGGAGACTGTGGCGCGAGAATCGTGCGCTGCTGACCCAATACCTTGAAGAGGCGAACTCCACGTTGATGGGGCTGGCCAAGGACGCTGACCTGCTGCTCACCGGCCCTCTCGGGGAAGATGTCGCGGCCAACGTCGCGGAGTACCGCGGTATCCCGCTGGCGGTGATGCAATTCGTCCCTATGCGAGCCAACGGGCGGGTGTTCG
>NZ_LZJE01000109.1:0-1857 GCF_001666865.1 Mycobacterium sp. E136 | reverse complement strand
CTCCCGAACCCGCCCTTTTGTGTGAGGGTACGGCTGGCAACACCGCCGATTCACCGGCCAGCACGATGGCTTCCGATGACCGCTACACGTCACGATGGAATGCGTGACGACTCCGGACCTCCCCGCCCCACTCGCATATCTTCGGCGACCGCTGCGGCCCGAATCCTGGCGCATCTACCTGTACTTCGTGCTGGCCAGCGTGCTGGCGGTGGTCGGGGTGGCGTTCCTGTTCGCCGCCGGTCTGGCATCCGGGCTCCTGCTGGTGACGCTGGTCGGCATCCCGCTCCTGGCGGTCGTCGTGCTGAGCGGGCGGGCGTGGAACCGGCTGTATCGGTCGTTGACCCGCCTCGCCGGTGCCGAAATCGAACCGCCGCCGCCGTTCGCCCCGTCCCCGGGGAGAGTCCGTGCGGTGGCCGAAGCGTTGACCGACGCCGTCGGCTGGCGCAGCCTCGGGTTCGTCGCCCTGCACTCGGTGCTCATGACCCTCGTCGGCTACGCCGTAATCATCGGCATCTCGGTGTGCGCCTCGGCGGTCGCCTCGCCGGTGGTGTACCTGCTGACCGGTGAACCGTTCATGACACTCGGCGAGCCGATCGATTCACTCGCCGTGTACCTGGCGCTGTCGGTCGCCGGACTTGTCGGCCTCTACGTGTGGGGCTGGGTGATGATCGGCGTCACCCGCCTCGACGTGTCGCTGGCCCGCGCACTTCTGGGCGCCACCGACCGCGACCGTCGGGTCGGGCAGTTGGAGCGCGCCCGCGCCGATGTGGTCGACGAATCCGCAGCCACCCTGCAGCGGGTGGAGCGTGACCTGCACGACGGCACCCAGGCGCGGCTCATCACGACGGCGATGGCGCTGGTCCGCGCGGAGGAACATTTTGCCTCGGCCGACGTGAACCGCGGCCGCACGCTGGTTGCCGATGCACTGGCCAACACCAAGGACACGTTGGCCGAGCTGCGCGAGATCGTGCGCGGCATCCGACCACCCGCACTCGATTTGGGCCTCGAGTCCGCCGTGCGCACATTGGCCGCGCGCAACCCGTTGCCTGTCGACGTCTCGGCAGACCTCGCCGTTCGGCCCTCGCTCGGGGTGGAGACGATGGCGTACTTCTGCGTGGCGGAACTGCTGGCCAACGTGTCGCGACACTCCGGCGCCGACCATGCCGCCGTGGCGCTTCGCAGCGACGAGCATGAACTCCGGATCACCGTGCGCGACAACGGGTCTGGCGGAGTCCAGATCGGCAACGGTTCGGGCCTGACCGGCCTGAACGACCGGCTGGCGATGCTGGACGGCCGGCTGACCGTCCACAGCCCCGACGGCGGCCCGACCGTCGTCACCGCCGTCGTGCCACCGGGAATCGACCAGTGAGCAAGCTCGTCATCGCCGAGGACAACGCCATCCTGCGCGACGGTCTGGCCCAGCTGCTCCTCGAACGCGGTCACGATGTGGTTGCCAAGGTGAGCACCGCCGACGAATTGCTCAGCGCCGTGGACGATTCGAAACCGGACGTGGCGATCGTCGACATCCGTATGCCGCCGTCGTACACCGACGAGGGACTGGTGGCGGCGGTGTCGCTGCGTCGTTCACAGCCCGACACCGGCGTGCTGGTGTTCTCCCAGTGGGTGGAAACCCGTTATGCGATGGAACTTCTCGCGGGCACCCCGGAGGGCGTCGGCTACCTTCTCAAGGATCGGGTGACCGACATCGCCGAGTTCGATGCCGCCGTACGACGCGTCGCGGCCGGGGGCACGGCACTGGACCCGGAGGTGGTGCGCCAGCTGTTCGGCCGGCGTAGCCCCGATGGGCTCGCGGGGCTCACCCCACGCGAACGGGAGGTGCTGGCGCTGATGGCCGAG
>NZ_LZJE01000108.1:0-7901 GCF_001666865.1 Mycobacterium sp. E136 | reverse complement strand
CGGGCCGCGCTGAGCGGCGCCCCCTCCGCGCTGCTGATGGGGCCGGCACCCGCAGCGTCGCCACGACCCGCGACGAAGGTCCTCGCCGAACCCCTTGCACCGTCGGCCAACTACTTCGTCGCGCCGGCGCCGCGGCGCCGCCCGATGAGCCGCGAACGCAAGCTGCTGCTGGCGGCGGCGGGGTTCGTCGCGGTCGTCGTCGCCGGCCTCGCGCTGGCGCTCGATTCGCCGTCGAGCACACCACCGCCGCAGCAGGTCGGCACGAGCACACCGGCACAACCGCCGCCACCCCCGCCGACCACCGCCGCACCGCCGCCGCCGAGCGCGGCACCGATCGTCGAGCAGCCAAAACCGCCCAAACCGCCCAAGCCGCCCAAGAAGGGCAACGGCAACGGCCGCGGCAACGGGAAGAAGGGCGACTGAGTGCGGCGGGGTCCGGCGGCATCGCTGCGGCCCGCATGAAGCCGTCGGCGGGCCGTTACGATCAGCCGCGTGAGTGACAACACTGAACCAGTCGTACTGGTCGAACAGCACGACCGCATCCTGATCATCACCATCAACCGGCCGCAGGCCAAAAACGCGGTGAACGCCGACGTCAGCCGAGGCCTTGCCGACGCGATGGACCGCCTCGATGGTGACGCCGGCCTGTCGGTGGGCATCCTGACCGGGGCCGGCGGCTCGTTCAGCGCGGGCATGGACCTCAAGGCGTTCGCCCGCGGCGAGAACGTGGCGATCGAGGGCCGTGGCCTGGGCTTCACCGAGCGCCCACCCGCCAAGCCGCTCATCGCCGCCGTGGAGGGCTACTGCCTCGCGGGCGGCTGCGAGCTGGCGCTGGCCACCGACCTCATCGTCGCATCGAAGGAATCCGCGTTCGGCATCCCCGAGGTCAAGCGCGGCCTGGTCGCCGGCGGCGGCGGGCTGCTGCGGTTGCCGCAGAGGCTCCCGTACGGCCTCGCGATGGAGCTCGCCCTGACCGGCGAGAGCCTGTCCGCGCAGCGCGCCCACGACCTCGGCATGGTCAACGTCCTCGCGGAGCCCGGACAGGCGCTGGAGGCCGCGATCGCGTTCGCCGAGAAGATCACCGCCAACGGTCCGCTCGCCGTGGCGGCGACCAAGCGGATCATCGTCGAATCCCGGGACTGGAATTCCCAGGAGATGTGGAAGAAGCAGGTCGAGATCTTCGGACCGGTCTTCATGTCCAACGACGCCAAGGAAGGCGCGATCGCGTTCGCTGAGAAGCGGGCGCCGAAGTGGACCGGAACCTAAGGGGTTTCCCCAGAGGGTTTTGTCGCCGCCGCCCGGGGCAACCGTAAGGCGTGGAAACGTTGTCCCGAGCGCGGCGCGCGCAGAAGCGCATCTTCAAGGTGCAGCGGCGATTGTGGTTGTTGCAGGTTGCGGTGTGGCCGACATTGGCACTCGCAGGCATCGGCGCGGTCGCCGCGGTGGTCGTCCGGTACCGCGGGCGCGCCGACGGGCCGGGGACAGCGGTCCCGTCGCCGACCGACGGCCTACCTCACCTCTGAGGAGACAGCGCATGGCGCAGAGCGACGACCTGCCGATCACCGACTACGACCAGCTGCCGCTCACCGAGCTGCGTCACCGCATCCGTGCGCTCGACGAACCTCAACTGCGCGCAGTGTTCGACCACGAGACCGCGCACGGCAACCGGATCCCGGTGCTCGAGGTGCTCCATGCGCGACTCAAGGAATTGACGCATGGCGCGGAGCCGTCGTCCGGTGACCCGACCAACGCACCCGAGGTCAGTGGCGCGGCGGGCGGATCGCCCGTGCAGGAGTCGACGGCCGCGCAGGCCAACACCCCGCTGCGGCACGGTGTCGCGAACCAGACGCCTGCGCGCGGCAAGCCGTAAGCCGCACCGCGAATCGTTGACCTCAACGGCCATTCAGGTCGCAAGATGTGAGGCATGACGACGGATGTGCGGGCCGATCTGGATGTAACGGCCTATCTGAACCGGATCGGATACACCGGTTCGAACGAACCGACGCTGTCCACACTTCGCGGGCTGGTGGCCGCGCACAACCGGTCGATCCCGTTCGAGAACCTCGATCCCTTGTTGGGCATCCCGGTCGTCGATCTCAGCGCAGGGGCCCTTGCCCGCAAGCTCGTTCGTCGTCGCCGCGGCGGATACTGCTACGAGCACAACGGTCTGATGGGTTACGTGCTCGAGGCACTTGGCTACGACGTCGCGCGCCTTGCCGGCCGGGTCGTGTGGATGAACCAGTCGGGTGCCCTGCCCGCGCAGACCCATCAGGTGCTGTCGGTGCGCATCCCGGGCGAAGACGGACCGTGGCTGGTCGACGTCGGGTTCGGCGGCCAGACGCTGTCGTCGCCGATCCGGCTCGAAAGCGGTCCCGTGCAGACGACCCGCCACGAGCCCTACCGACTGCGCGAGCACGACGACGGCTATCTGCTGGAGGCCGAGATCCGCGGGGAGTGGCAGCCGCTGTACATGTTCGACTCCCGACCGCGCCCGCAGATCGACCTCCAGGTTGGAAGTTGGTATGTCTCAACGTTTCCCGAGTCCGGCTTCGTCACCGGGCTGACGGTCGCGCTGGTCACCGACGACGCTCGGTGGAACCTGCGTGGACGCAATCTGGCCGTCCACAGCGGCGGTGGCACCGAACGGATCCGCTTCGATACCGCCGCCGAGGTCCTCACCGAACTCACCGACCGCTTCGGCATCGATCTGGCCGACCTCGGCGACCACCGCGACATCGAGGCCCGCGTCCACGAGGTCTTGGACAGCTGAACGCAGCAGGAATCGTCATGGCCATCCGCGAGCGACGCGGCCATACTCGTTGCTCGTGAGCCAGCCAGCACGCCGCGACCGCCTGCGCGAACTGCTCGACGCGGTCGTCGACGCCGACAACAGCGGTGTGGACAGCATGGCCCGCAGCAGTCACGCCTCGGGGTTCCACTTCTCGCGGGAGGTCCGTCGGCTGACCGGCGAGTCGCCGGCCGCGATGCGTCGCCGCATCATGCTCGAGCGGGCTGCCTGGCGACTGCAGCACGGTGAGCGGGTGGCCGCCGTCGCGGCCGACGAGGGATGGTCGTCGACCGAGGTGTTCTCACGCGCCTTCCGGCGCACCTTCGGTGTGCCGCCGTCGAGGGCCGCCGACGTCGCCTTCCGGGTCGCTGCGCCGAACGGGCTGCACTTCCATCCGCCGCACTCGCTGTGGCTGGACAACGCGGGCGAGGCAAAGGAGCCGGACATCTCTGGACTGATGGTGGTGCACGACGTCGCCGACACCGCGTACCTCATCGACCGCGCGACGGGCCTGACGAACGACCAATGGCGGGAGGCGATCTCACCCGGCCAGGTGGTGCTCGACTGGGACGGCGCGGAACCCAGTGTCGGCGCGGTGCTCGCAACGATCGTGTGGACCAAGCAGGTGTGGCTGGCCACGATCGACGGTCGCGACTTTCCCGATCGCACCGCCACAACGCCTGAGAACATGACCGCCGAACAGCTCGCCCAGCACCACGACGACATCGCAAAGCGCTGGACGGCAATGGTTTCCGAGTACGCCGCCGACGGCCGGATGGGGGACACCGTCATCGACGCGCTGTGCGATCCACCGGAGTCGTTCCAGCTGTACGGCATCGTCGCGCACGTGTTGGAGTACTCCGCGCACCGGCGCGGCCTGGCCCGCACGATGCTGGCCCGCCACGGTATCGATGTGCCCCCGGGCGATCCTTTGGAATGGATGAGAGGTAACTGATTTGGCGACGGTCTACTACACGGCTTCCAGCCTCGACGGGTACATCGTCGATGAGAACAACAGCCTGGACTGGCTGACCTCGCGCGACATCGACCAGAGCGGACCGTTCGGCTACGACGCGTTCATCGCGACGATCGGCGCCGTGGTGATGGGTTCGGCGACCTACGAATGGATCGTGCGCAACCACCCGGGCGACTGGATGTACGGGCAGCCGTCCTGGGTGATGACGCGTCGCCCGCATATCATCGAGCAGGGACAGGACGTGCGGACGTTCGCCGGCGATGTCTCCGATCTGCACCCGAAGATGGTGTCCGCCGCGGCGGGCAAGGACGTGTGGGTGGTCGGGGGAGGTGACGTCGCACGACAATTCGTGTCGGCGGGGCTGATCGACGAGATGATCGTCAGCTACGCTCCGTGCTCGCTGGGCGCGGGTTCGCCCGTGCTGCCGATCCGTTCCGAGTGGACGCTGGTCGAGTCGGCGATCAACGGGGACTTCGTATGCGCCCGCTGGCGCTCGGCCTAGTTGCGGTCGGGCACGCCGTTGCGGCGGATGAAATCCCGTGACCTGATGAGGAATTCGACCTGCTGGGCCACGTCACGCAGCGGGTCGACGGAGCGTGTCGAGCGGCACAGCACCACAGCACCTTCCAGCGCCGCGATGCTGGTGATGGCGAGGGAGGCCGCGTCGGACTCGTCGAAACCGTCGGAGACGAACGCTCGCGTCAGCGCGTCACGCCAATGGCCGAAGATGCTGCCTGCCACGGTCGTCAGTTGGGGCTCGTCCTCGGCCGACCCGATTGCCGCGGCGACCACGGGACAACCCGCGGCAAATTCGCTTTCGACGAGCAGTTCCTCCCAGAACGCCACGAAGCTGCGGACCAGGTGCATGCCGCCCTTGGCGGCCGCCTCGTCGATCTCCTTGGTGATCGCCTCACCCGCGAACCGGAGCGCCTCGCGCAGGATCTGATTGCGGCCGTCGGGAAAGTGGTAGTAGACCGACCCGCGCGGGGCGCCGCTGCGGGTGAGCACCTCGTCGATCGTGACACCCGCTGCGCCGCGCTCCCGCATGACCTCGGCCGCGGCGATCAGCATCTTGGTGCGCGTCGATCCGCGCTTCGTGGCGGTCTTGGTGGCGGCGGAAGACAGATCAACCTCCAATGGAGTGGTCAGGCTGCGGGTGTGCGAGGCACTTGCGCCGGACGCCAGTGGAGTGGGCTGAAGCGAAAGACCGGCCGACGCCGGTCGTGCACCCGGTGGGTGAACCGGTATCCGGCGATGTTGACTTCAATGACCCACATGGGGTGCCTCCCTGGTTATGACGAAAAGCATAAAACCCAGAACACACCGAAACAATTAATGTATTCCACATCACAGCGTTATCTGCGGTCAGTGCAGGCGAGAGCGCGTGAAGCGGCTCGGCCGAGCAGAAGCCGCAATACGCCTGATTATGGTAGAGAGCATAATTTGCGCGCCCGCCACGCGCCTGGGCTGAACTGCAGGTCGCGGGTCCGTCGGACGGCTACGCTACGGCTCGACGCGAGAACGAAAGGCGCTCGTCATGGGCCATTACAGAAGCAACGTGCGGGATCTCGAGTTCAACCTGTTCGAGGTGCTTGGCCTGGACAAGGCCCTGGCGACCGGTGAGTTCGGTGACCTCGACGGGGATTCGGTGCGGCAGATGCTCGACGAGGCGGCTCGGCAGGCCGAGGGTCCGCTCGCCGAGTCGTTCGCCGAATCCGATCGCCACCCGCCCACCTTCGACCCGGTCACTCACGAGGTGACCCTGCCCGAGCCGTTCAAGAAGTCGTTCCGGGCCTGGCATCAGGGTGAGTGGTTCCGCGTCGGGATGGCAGAGGACATCGGCGGGGTGTCGGCGCCCGCTGCGGTCGAATGGGCGATCAACGAGTTCGTGCTCGGCGGCAATCCCGCGGTGTTCATCTATCAGGCCGGCTCGAAGATGGCCGACATCCTCTACGGCATCGGCAATGAACAGCAGCGGCACTGGGCATCGCTGATGGTGGAGCGCGACTGGTGCGCGACGATGGTGCTCACCGAACCCGACGCGGGTTCCGACGTCGGCGCAGGCCGGACCAAGGCCGTGCAGCAGCATGACGGCACTTGGCATCTCGACGGCGTCAAGCGGTTCATCACCAACGGTGACACCGGCGACCTGTTCGAGAACATCATGCATCTCGTGCTCGCCCGGCCCGAGGGAGCGGGCCCGGGCACCAAGGGCCTGAGCCTGTTCATCGTGCCGAAGTACCACTTCGACCCCGAGACCGGAGAGATCGGTGAGCGCAACGGCGTCTTCGTCACCAACGTCGAGCACAAGATGGGGCTGAAGGTGTCGGCGACGTGCGAGCTCACGTTCGGCCAACACGGCGTGCCCGCCGTCGGATGGCTGGTCAACGACTCCCACAACGGCATCGCCCAGATGTTCAAGGTCATCGAGTACGCCCGAATGATGGTGGGCACCAAGGCGATCGCCACGTTGTCGACCGGCTATCTCAATGCGCTCGACTACGCCAAAACGCGGGTGCAGGGCGCGGACATGACGCAGATGACCGACAAGACCGCGCCGCGGGTGACCATCCTGCACCATCCGGATGTGCGTCGCGCGCTGCTGACGCAGAAGTCTTATGCCGAAGGGCTGCGGGCGCTGTACCTGTACACCGCCGCCCACCAGGATCCCGCCGTGGCGCAGCTCGTTTCGGGCGCCGACGCCGAGATGGCCGGCCGCGTCAACGATTTACTGCTGCCGATCGTCAAAGGCGTGGGCTCGGAGCGGGCGTACCAATGCCTGACCGAATCGCTGCAGACGTTCGGCGGTTCGGGCTTCCTGCAGGACTATCCGATCGAGCAGTACATTCGCGACGCCAAGATCGACTCCCTCTACGAGGGCACCACCGCGATTCAGGCGCAGGACTTCTTCTTCCGCAAGATCGCCCGCGACCAAGGCGCTGCGCTGGCGCACCTGGCAGGCCAGATACAGGGATTCGTCGGCAGCGAGACCGCGCGTCCAGAACTCGCGGACGCTCGGGCACTGCTGGCCACCGCGTTGCAGGATGTGCAGTCCATGGTGGCGTCGTTGACCGGATATCTGATATCAGCTCAGGAAAATCCGCGCGAGCTGTACCGAATCGGGCTGGGGTCGGTCCCGTTCCTGCTTGCCGTCGGCGACCTGGTCATCGGCTGGTTGTTGTTGCACCAGGCCGAGATTGCGCTCGCCGCACTCGACGGCGATGTCTCCGACAGTGACCGCGCGTTTTATACGGGGAAGGTCGCCGCGGCGAAATTCTTCGCCAAGCACATGCTGCCGCTGTTGACCGCCCAGCGCGGCATCATCGAGACCGTGGGCCTCGAAGTCATGGACGTCCCCGAAGCCGCGTTTTAGAACCGCGAGCAGACGTAAAACTGCCCGAAACTGCGTGAAAGTAGGCAGGTTTACGTCTGCTTCGCGGAAAGAAAGATCAGTCCTCGGGGGTGTAGCCGAACGGCAGCAGCACGCTCTTGTGCTCGACGTAGGCCTCGATGCCCTCGGGACCATTCTCGCGGCCGATACCGGAGTTCTTGTAGCCGCCGAACGGAGCGCCGGGATCGAAGGCGTACATGTTGACCGCGTACGTACCGGTGCGGATCTTCGACGCGACTTCGAGCGCCTTCTTGTTGTCGGTGGTCCACACCGAACCCGCGAGCCCGTACACCGAGTCGTTGGCGATGCGGATCGCGTCCTCTTCGTCCTCGTAGGGGATGACCGCCAGCACCGGTCCGAAGATCTCCTCCTGGGCGATCGTCATCGAGTTGTCGACATCGGCGAACACGGTCGGCTGCACGAACCAGCCGTTGTCCAATCCCTCGGGACGGCCACCGCCGGTGACGATGCGGGCACCCTCGTCGACGCCCTTCTTGATGTAGGACTCGACGCGGTCGCGCTGCTTCTCCGAGATCAGCGGGCCGATCGCGGCGTTCGGGTCGTCGGGCAGGCCGACGGGCATCGCGCCGACGAAGTTCGCGACCTTCTCCACGACCTCCTCGTAGCGCGAGCGCGGCGCGAGGATGCGGGTCTGCGCGACGCAGGCCTGCCCGCTGTTCATCACACCGGAGAACCCGAGCATCGGCAGCGTGGAGTCCAGGTCGGCGTCCTCGAGGATGATCGCG
>NZ_LZJE01000107.1:0-1003 GCF_001666865.1 Mycobacterium sp. E136 | reverse complement strand
GGGCGCGTATCCCGCTGTGCTGGAAGCAGGTTCGATTGTCGCCGAGGCTTACGACTCCACCGAGGTGTCGGAGCGGCCAGAATACCGCTCACCGCAATGGAATTCACGATCTCGCCGGTGAACACCAGGCGCACCGCCTCGTCGAGCGGATACCACCGCAACGTCAGGTCGGCTTCCTCGTCGTGGGCATCGGGGCGTCCGACGTCGGTCAGCCCGGTGGCCAGGTACACCCGCACGCTCTCGTCGCTGAAGCCCGGCGCGGAGTCCAGGTCAACCAGCACCCGCCAGTCGGTGGCCGAGAGTCCGGCCTCTTCCTTGAGTTCGCGCGCGGCCGTCACGTGTGGCGGTTCGCCGCCGAGGTCGAGCAGGCCGGCGGGCAGCTCCCAGAGGCGTCGCCCCAGCGGATGCCGGTACTGGTAGACCATCGCGATGTTGCGGTCGTCGTCCATCGCGAGCACCGCGACGGCGCCGTAGTGCTCGACGACCTCGCGGCGGACGGTGTGCCCGCCGGGCCTGCTGACCTCGTCGGCGCGCAGCGCGAAGATCTTTCCGACGTAGAGGGTTTCGGAGGCGACCGTCTCGAAGTCGTGGTCAGCCACGGGTCGCGGGCTCTTGCAGCAGGGCTCCGACCTCGTCGGCATGCTCGACGCCATTGGAGCGCTGCTCGGGGATGTCCATACCGGGGAGCCGCTCCTCCGCCTTGTAGTCGAGCGCCGCCCCGACGAACGCGACGAACAGCGGATGCGGCCGGGTGGGCCTGCTCTTGAGTTCGGGGTGCGCCTGGGTGCCGACGATGAAGCGATGCACATCGCGCGGGTATTCGACGAACTCGACGAGGTGCCCGTCCGGGGAGGTCCCGGAGAAGCGCAGACCGCTCTCGGCGATGCGGTCGCGGTACTGGTTGTTCACCTCGTAGCGGTGACGGTGCCGCTCCGACACCTCGGTGGAGTCGTAAGCCTCGGCGACAATCGAACCTGCTTCCAGCACAGCGGGATACGCGCCC
>NZ_LZJE01000106.1:0-16927 GCF_001666865.1 Mycobacterium sp. E136 | reverse complement strand
CCGGCGTCGAGCCGGGTGCGACGGGAGTGTGGGTGTGGATCACTCGGCCCGACCCGTTCTCGCAGAATCCCGCGGAGTTCTACACCAGCGACATGATCGTCAAGATCTGACGCGTTCGGTCAGGCGTCGAAGACGACGGTCAACTCGTCTCCGCGGGATTCTGCGAGAACGGGTCGGGCCGAGTGATCCACACCCACACTCCCGTCGCACCCGGCTCGACGCTGTCGTGAAGGCTGACGGAGCCGTGCCCGACGCCGTCGGTCTGCAACGGTGCCATGACGACACCGGGGTCCCCGCCGAGGCAAGGGGCCGACGACGGGCGCGGAAGCTGGATGAGCCTGACGTCGTAGCGCATGTTGGGTATCGCCACATCGAGGTTGACGTTCGCGGTCACATCCGAGCCGTTCGTGCTCACGACGTTTGTGGCCCGCGCATATCCGGTGGGACCGTTGTAGTCGGTTTCGCTGTAATCGCAGCGTCGGGATACCTGGTTCATCGGAACGAACGTGTCAGCCTTCGCGATGCCGGCGCCGGTGAGAAGCCCGACGGGCGCCGCGGTCATGAAAGCCGCGGCCGAAGCCATCAATCGGATCGGTCGGCGCATGTCTTCATCCTCGTTCCTCGTCCGCGGCGGTGCGCTGCACCTACGGGATTGACGTTCGTCGCTACCGTAAACCACCCGTCACCCGCACCGGACCGGTTCGCCCGTCCTTCGCGTGACGGCGATCAGTCGCGATATTCGACGACGTCGTAAACGCCTTCCGCGTACCGCGCCCTGATGAGTTTCTTGTCGAACTTGCCGACGCTGGTCTTGGGCACCTCGTCGATGAAGGCCCAGCGTTCGGGCAGCCAGAACCGGGGCACGTTGTCGCCCAGATGATTCCGTAGCTCCTCCGGCGTGAGCGAGGCGTCGCCGTCGACGACCACCGCCGCCAACGGCCGCTCCTGCCAACGCTCGTCGGGGACGGCGACGACCGCGGCCTCGAACACCGCGGGGTGGTCCATGATCCGCAGTTCCAACTCCACGGACGAGATCCATTCACCGCCGGACTTGATCACGTCCTTGGCGCGGTCGGTCAGCGTGATGAAACCCTGCGGGTCGATCCTGCCGACGTCGCCGGTGCGCAGCCAGCCGTCGTCAAATTTGGAGGGGTCGGCATTGTGGTAGTACGAGCCGGTGATCCACGGGCCACGAATCTCGATCTCGCCCACTGCTTTCCCGTCGCTGGGCAGGACCGCGCCGTCGTCGTCGACGATGCGGATCTCGACGCCGCACATCGCGCGTCCCGCGGTGGCCCGCAACGTCCAGTGATCGGCGCCGGTCACCTCCGGCGGCGGGTTCGCGATCGCCGCCAGCGGGGAGGTTTCGGTCATGCCCCAGCCCTGCCGGATCACCACGCCGAAGCGCTCCTGGTACTCCCTCATCATTGCCAACGGCACCGCCGATCCGCCGCAGCAGACGGTGCGCAGCGAGGAGATGTCGCGGTCCGGATTGGCGTGCAGGTAATTGAGCACGTCGTTCCAGATCGTCGGTACCGCCGCCGACATGGTCGGGCGGTGCCGCTCGATCATGTCGACCAGCGGAGCCGCCTGCAGAAACCGGTCCGGCAGCACCAGATCCGCGCCGGCCATCACGGCTGCATACGGCTGACCCCACGCGTTCGCGTGGAACATGGGGACGACGGTCAATACGCGGTCGCCGTCGACCAGGCCGATGCTGTTGCCGCTGCAGACAGCCATCGAGTGCAGGAATGCGGAGCGGTGACTGTAGACGACGCCCTTCGGATTGCCGGTCGTGCCGCTGGTGTAACACATTGCGGCGGCGCTTCTTTCGTCGAGAAGGGGCCAGTCGTACTCGAGGGGTTGCCCCGCGATCAGCTCGTCGTAGCGAATTACCTCGACACCCGCAGCGGCCAGTTCGGAGATGTCGCCCTCCCCCACAGCGACCACGGTGTGCACGGTCGTCAGCTGCGGCAATATCGGCGCGAACAACTTCGCGAGCGACATGTCCACCAGCACAACGGAATCCTCGGCCTGGTTGGCGATGAACGCGACCTGCTCACCGGACAAGCGGATGTTGAGTGTGTGCAGCACCGCGCCCATGCACGGCGCGGCGAAGTACGCCTCCAAGTGCTCCTGGTTGTTCCACATGAAGGTGCCGACGCGTTGATCCCCGGTGATGCCGAGACCGCGCAACCCGTGGGCCAACTGAGCGACCCGGCTGCCGAGCTCGCCGTAACTGGTCTCGCGTGACCCGTCGCCGGTGGCGGTGATCACCTTGCGGCCGGAGTGCCACCCCGTACCGTGTCGCAGGATCGTCGTCAGGGTGAGCGGATAGTCCTGCATCGTGCTGTCCATGGACGTCTCCCTGCTGGCTGGCTCGATGACGCCATGATCGTCCATGTCCAGGCGTTTCGACGGGAAACTGCGCATCGCGTCGCTAGCATCTGCGGTCATGGTCCAACCGAGCTATCCCGGCTATCCGCCGCCGCAGCCGTACAAGCGGCCGGTGTCCGGCGCCGACATCGCGGCGTCGGTGGTCGCGCTGGTGATCACCGCCGGGATGATCGCCGTCGGGGCGTTCTTCGGACTGTTCTCGCTGGCCTTCCTGGACCACTGCCCGCCCGAGACCTGCAGCGAGGAAGGCGCCGTCAACGCGGTCTTCACCGCCGTCCTGTTGGCGGGCGCGATCGGCGTGGCCGGACTGATCGCGACCGTCGTACAGCTGGTGCGGCGTGCGCCCGGCTGGCCGTTCGCCTTGGGAACATTCGGGCTTTGCCTGGCCACCTTCGTCATCGGCGGCGTCGCCTACACCATGGCGGTCGGCTGAAACACCCGAGCGCTCGGGCAATTTGGCTTACCGTGGGTCGCGTGGAAACACACCCGGCAAAAGCCCCCGGCCTGGTAGCGGTCGAGGCACTGCGCTCAGGGGACCCCGTCGTCGACGTCAACGGTGGCGGTCAGCATTACACGGTGTTGGAGGCCAAGGACCTGGGCGAGGGATGTGTCGTCCTCGAACTCGAGTCGAAGGCCCACGACGAACTGCGGGTGATCGAGATGACGTTCCCCGCCGGTTACCAGATGGAAGTGTCGCCTCGTCGACTGCTGTAAACCGCCGTCGGCGTCACCTCATATAGGAGTTTGCGTGCTGCGCGATATCCGCGAGCTGTCCGATTCACCCGAGGAGTATGCAGAGGAACTGCGCCGGCGCTGGGGCGGATTGCTGAGCTATCGCTACATCGGCCGCAGCTACGCCCAGATGGACCTCGTCGAAGAGGACAACACCGTCGCCGTGCGCCGTGATATGCGCGACGCGGCCGGCGGTCTGCTGTTCGCCGTGCTGGGCATTTCGGCCCCCGAGAGCGGGCACATGTCGGACCTGGAGGCGGTGCCGAACCCGGTCATCCACTCCTGCCAGATCCTCGACCCGGGCCGCGATGTCACGTGCTTCGAGGTGGTGTCCGAGGAACTGCGGGTCGGCCGCCAGATGGGATACAGCCGCGCCAAGATCGTCGACGCCGACAACCCGGATCGCGTGCTCGCCCTGATCGAGGGGCAAGGCGTCAGCATCGGCGTTCCGCCCGAGGGACTGGAGCGGATGGAGGCCAATCCGCTCAATATCGTCGATTCCCCCGACCTGCCGCCGCTGTGGCAGGTTTTCGGTGGCCGCCGCCGACCCGACGGCCGCTGGGGTCTCCCGGAGTTGTCGGCCGAGGTCGCGTCGCCCGACGCGGCGCTGCACGTCGGACCCCAGTTCGTCATCCTCGAGACCGCCGCCATCGACGCCGCGGCAGCCGCCGCGGGCACCGACCGTCTGCACGGAGTGTCCTGCCACGTGATGTTCATGGCGCGCGGCAAGGCCGGTCCGTTCCGGGTGGACACCGAACCGGTCCGCGGGGCCGACGGCACCGTGGCCGTGCGGGTGCTGATGCACGACGAGGGCGCCGACGACCGAGTCACCACCGCGGCGGCATACGTATTTCGGGTGGCATAGCGAAAACGCCTCCAAGCGTCATGAGACACTTCCGCCATGGTTGTCGCAATCGCCCGCCCCAAGCTCGAGGGCAACGTCGCTGTCGGTGAGGACCGCCGCATCGGATTCGCCGAGTTCGGCGACCCGCAGGGTCGTGCCGTCTTCTGGTTGCACGGCACCCCGGGGGCTCGCCGTCAGATCCCGATGGAGGCCCGCGTCTACGCCGAGAAGGCGAACATCCGGCTGATCGGGCTCGACCGTCCCGGCATCGGGTCGTCGACCCCGCATCGATACGAACGGGTCGTCGATTTCGCCGACGATCTACGCACGATCGCCGACACCCTGGGCATCGACAAGATGGCTGTCGTCGGCCTGTCCGGTGGCGGCCCGTACACGCTCGGGTGCGCCGCCGCGCTGCCCGACCGCGTCGTGGTCGCGGGCGTGATCGGCGGCGTCGCCCCCACCGTCGGCCCCGACGCGATCCCCGGCGGCCTCATGGGCAACCTCGGCACGCGTGTCGCGCCGCTGCTGCAGTACGCGGGGATCCCGGTCGGGCTGCTGGCCTCGGCTCTGATCCGGTTCATCAAACCGGTCGCCTCCCCCATCACCGACCTCTACGGGCGCGTGTCACCCGAGGCCGACCGCCGGTTGCTGGCCCGGCCGGAGATCAAGGCGATGTTCCTCGACGACCTGCTCAACGGCAGCCGCAAGCAATTGGCGGCCCCGTTCTCCGACATCGTCGTCTTCGCCCACGACTGGGGCTTCCGGCTCGACGAGATCACGGTGCCGGTGCGCTGGTGGCACGGCGACGCCGACCACATCGTTCCGTTCCGCCACGGTGAGCACGTCGTCTCGAGGCTCCGCGACGCCGAGCTGTCCACGATGCCCGGCGAAAGTCACCTCGCCGGCCTCGGCCGCGCAGAGGAGATCCTGCAGACAATGTTGAAGGTGTGGGACGAACAGAAGCCGCGGTCCTGACCGCGGCGATCGTCAGCGGCTGCGGGCCAACCAGCCCGACACCGTGGGGAGGTCGCGGCTGTAGGCCATGAGGATGTCGTCGTGGTACAGCGCGCCGCCGCTGATCGCGTCATTGCCCTGCCAGATCACGTGGATACGCACCGGACTGCGCGTGTAGTAGTCGGTACGGTCCGCGTCTCTGCGGTCCCATCCGGCCTCGACGGCGCGTTCGGACAGCTCTTCGCGCGCGTTTTCCGCCATCGGTACTCCTCCTGTGTCGGACCCGTACGTTAGCCGATCGGCGTGGCACCGCTGCAGGAGGCTTCGGACGCGCACCGGTCAGCTCAATGCTCGGCGCAGCAGGTGCATCGCGACGGTGGTGGACCGCTCGCGGATGTCGGCGCGGTCACCGGGCATCCGCATCGAGCGGGTGACGACGGTGCCGTCGGCCAGCTTGAGGCTGAAGCAGACCGTGCCGACCGGCTTGTCGGCGGTACCGCCGCCCGGGCCGGCGATGCCGGTGATCGCGATGGCGGTGTCGGCTTTGAACCGGCTCAGCGCGCCGGCGGCCATCGCCTCGGCGACAGGTTCGGACACCGCGCCGTGTTCGACGATCAGCGTGGGGTCGACGCCGAGCAGTTCGCTCTTGGCGTCGTTCGCGTAGGCCACCACCGCACCGGCGACGTACGCCGACGAGCCCGCGAGATCGGTCAGCCGCGCCGCCAGCAGTCCACCGGTGCACGACTCGGCGGTCGCGATGCGTCGGCCGGTCAGCAGCCGCGCGACCTGCTCGTCGACGCGGGATCCGTCCTCGGAGAACAGCGCATCGCCGTGGCGATCGCGCAGCAGAGTCATCAGCTCGGTGTAGGTCTGCGCTGCTTCGGGCTCGTAACGGGTGACGATCTCGAGTTCACCGCGCCGCAGACAGGTGGTGATCTCGAGCCGTTCGAAGCCGGCGATGTCGCGCTCGGCGTCGCGCAGCGTGTCGGCGAGACCGGACTCGGGGACCCCGAACATCCGCACCATCTCCTGGCGGTACGCCGTGCGGCCGGCGATCGCCTCCTGCACGGCGGCGGTTTGCAACGCCAGCGGCCACATCGGCTGCAGCTCGCGTGGCGGGCCGGGCAGCACGACGACCGTCGGCGTGCCGGGGACGACGACACCCGGCGCGGTGCCCACCGGGTCGATCACGTCGGCGCCGTCGGGGATCAGGGCCTGTTTGCGGTTGGCCGCCTGGATCGCCTCGGGGTCGACGTCGGGAAAGCGGGCCATCAGCCGCGACACGATGTCGCCGATCTTGCGCTCGAGTCGCTTGTCCAACACCAACTTTCGGCCGGTGAACCGGGCCACGGTCTCGACCGTCATATCGTCGGCGGTCGGGCCGAGGCCGCCGCTGGTGATGATGAGGTCCACACCCTCGGCGGCCAGGAACCGCAGCTGGGCCTCGATGTCGCCGGGCCGGTCGCCGCACATCGTGATGTGCGCCAGCTCGACACCCAACTCCAGCAGCCGGTCGGCGAGCCAGGGTCCGTTGAGGTCCTGCACCCGGCCCGTCAGGACCTCCGTACCGGTGACGACGATGCCCGCGCGTGCGCTCACGAACTACGACACTACGCACCCGACACCGCGGCGGTGCACGGCGGTAATGTCATTACCCATGACGGCACCCAAGTCGCTTCGCGAGTTGTTCGATCAACTCGGCCTGACGGAGGTGCCCTCCCCCGACGGCACCGTGACGATGGAGATGCCCGTCGACGAGCGGACCACCAACACCGCCGGCGGTCTGCAGGGCGGATTGGTCGCGACGATGGCCGACGTGACCGCCGGACAACTCGCCGCCCGGGCCACCCCGTTCGGTCACGCCATCGCCACTACGGACCTGTTCATCCGCTACCTGAGGCCGATCAAGATCGGGCCGGCCAGGGCGGTCGCGCGGATCCTGCGCACGGGTAAACGCTCGGTGGTGGTCCAGGTCGACATCTACCGCGGCAACGACGACGAGGTCGGCGCGACCGCGACCGTCAACTTCGCCGCGGTCGACTGACCGCTACTTGTGCGGGACGTCGTTGGTGAGCCCGCCGTCCATGACGAACTCGGCGCCGGTCGAATACCGGGACTCGTCGCTGGCCAGGAACACCACGAAGGTCGCCACCTCATCGGGCTGACCGGGCCGGCCCAGCGGGATCCGCAACATGTTGTCCGGGAAGTGCTTGGTCATCGGCGTGCGGATGAAGCCGGGATGCACCGAGTTGACGCGAATGTTGTGCGGGCCGAGTTCGAGCGCCGCCGACTTCGTCAGCCCGCGCACCGCCCACTTCGACGCGACGTACGGGTGCACCATCACCGCGCCGCGCAACCCCTCGATCGACGAGATGTTGATGATCGACCCGCCGCCCGCGGCCTTCATCGCCTCGACCGAATGCTGCATGCCGAGAAACGTGCCGGTGAGGTTGACGTCAATGACCTTCTGCCACTTGGCCATGTCGAATTGGCCGATCTGACCCAGCGCCACCGTGCCCGCGTTGTTGACCAGCACGTTGAGCTTGCCGAACTCGTTGACCGCGGTGGCGACCGCGGCCTCCCACTGATCGGCCTGAGTGACGTCGAGGTGGACGTAGCGGGCCGCGTCACCGATCTCGTCGGCCAGCGCCTTACCCTCCTCGTCGAGGATGTCGCCGATCACGACCTTGGCGCCCTCGGCCACGAGTGCGCGCGCGTCGGCGGCACCCATTCCACGAGCGCCGCCACTGATCAGTGCCACTTTGTCGTCCACGCGTCCCATGGGGCGTCAGGCTACCGCACCACCTTGGGAACTAGAACCTGTTCCAATTTGGCTGGTCAGCACGGCATACTGCTCGCCATGGCTATACGAGTGGCGCTCATCGGAACCGGCAACTGCGGCAGCCTCGCGCTCAAGCAACTCGTCAACGACGCGCGATTCGATCTCACCGGGGTCTGGGTCTCGTCGCAGGCCAAGGTCGGCAAGGACGCCGGAGAGTTGGCCGGCCTCGACGTCACCACCGGCGTGACCGCGGTCGACGACCTCGACACGATCATCGCGGGCGCGCCGGACTGCGTCGTCTACTGCGCCATGGGCGACACCCGGTTGCCCGACGCGATGGCCGACGTCCGCAAGATCCTCGCGGCGGGCATCGACGTCGTCGGCTCCGGTCTGGGCGTGCTGCAGTACCCGTGGCAGGTGATCCCTGACAAGTACATACAACGCATCGAAGACGCTGCGCAGGAAGGGAACTCGACGGTCTTCATGACCGGTGTCGATCCGGGCTTCGTGACCGATCTGCTGCCCTTTGCGCTCGCGGGGACGTGTCAAAGCATCGAGCAGATCCGCACGATGGAGATCGCCGACTACGCCAGCTACGACGGCGCCACGGTGATGTTCGACGTGATGGGCTTCGGCAGGCCTATAGCGGATGAGATCGGTGATCTGCCGATGCTGTATCAGCCTGGGGTGCTGAGCATCGCCTGGGGCACCGCGATCCGGCAGCTCGCGGCGGGCCTCGGCGTGGAGGTCGACGAGATCAAGGACTCCGTCGAACAGGAACCCGCACCCGAGGACTTCGACGTCGCGGTCGGCACCATCAAAAAGGGCACCGTGGCGGCCGTGCGCTTCCAGATCGAGGGCATGGTCAAGGGCAGCCCGGTGATCGTCGTCGAGCACGTCACGCGGTTGCGCGGAGACCTGCGACCGGACTGGGCCCAGCCCGCACAACCCGGCGGCTCCTACCGCGTCGAGATCACCGGCGAACCGTCCTACGTCATGGACATCTGCCCCACCAGTCGCAACGGCGACCACAACTACGCCGCGATCCTGGCGGCGGCCGGCCGCATCGTCAACGCGATTCCCGACGTCGTCGATGCCGCGCCGGGCATCCGGACCACCTTGGACATGCCGCTCGTGACCGGTAAGGGGCTGTACGCGGCTCAGTAAGCTGAACCCGTTATGAGCGCGCAGCCGGCGGTACCCGTGGACGCTGTGGCCGAAATCGCCGCGAGCCCGCAGGATCCCCGCGTCGGGGCGTTTTTCGATCTCGACGGCACGCTCGTCGACGGGTTCACGGCCACCGCACATGCTGCCGACCGCATCCGGCGCAGGCAAGCGCGCATCGGCGAGGTGCTCGGTGTGGTCGAAGCGTCGCTGCGATACCGGTTGGGCCGCATGCAATTCGAGCGCCTCCTCACCCGTGCGGCCGGGTATCTGCGCGGTGAATCCCTCGCCGAACTCGACGACCTCGGCGAGCGGCTGTTCGTCGAGCGGGTCGCGGCGCGGGTGTTTCCCTATATGCACGAGATCGTCCAGGCACACCAACAGCGCGGGCACACCGTCGTTCTCAGCAGCTCGGCGCTGACCATCCACGCCGAACCGGTCGCCCGGTTCACCGGAATCAACCATGTTCTGTGCAACCACTTCGAGGTCGACGACGCGGGTCGGCTCACCGGCCGGATCACCAAGCCGGTCATCTGGGGAGCCAACAAGTCGACGGCGGTGCAGGCCTTCTGTGAGGCCAATGACGTTGAGCTGCACCGCAGTTACTTCTACGCCGACGGCGACGAGGATGCGGTGCTGATGGCTCTGGTCGGCAATCCCCGCCCGGTGAACCCCCGCCCCGGCCTCGCCGCGATGGCGGGCGAGCACGGGTGGCCGGTACTCCAGGTCGAAGGTTCAGGCAACCGCAAACGGGTGTCGTTGCGCAGGCTGATCGGATACGACTGAGGCCATCAAGCGAAGTGTCGGTGAATTGGCGAGGTGGCGGAGCTTTCATCGAAACAGGAGAGGTCGTCGTGATCGCCGATCCGAATGGTTACGAGGTCTCTTTCGTTTTCGACCCCGGCGCGTACTAAACTAGAACACGTTTCAATTTGAGCGGCCCACCACCAAGGAGCAGGCATGCGCACCCCGATCTGTAACGACCTCGGCATCGAATATCCGATCTTCGCGTTCACCCACTGCCGGGACGTGGTCGTCGCGGTGAGCAAGGCAGGCGGCTTCGGCGTGCTCGGCGCGGTCGGATACACCCCCGAGCAGCTCGAGATCGAGCTCAAGTGGATCGACGAGAACATCGGTGACCACCCCTACGGCGTCGACATCGTGATCCCGAACAAGTACGAGGGCATGGACGCCGCCGACATGGATCCCGAGGTGCTCAAGAAGACCCTGAACGACCTCGTGCCGCAGGAGCACATCGACTTCGCCAAGAAGGTCCTCGCCGACCACGGCGTTCCGGTCGACCACAGCGACGACGACGCGTTGCAGCTGCTCGGCTGGACAGAGGCCACCGCCACCCCGCAGGTCGAGGTCGCGCTGCGGCACCCGAAGTGCACGCTGATCGCCAATGCGCTCGGCACTCCCCCCGCCGACATGATCAATCACATCCACGAAGAAGGCCGCAAGGTCGCCGCGCTGTGCGGCTCGCCGTCACAGGCGCGCAAGCACGCCGACGCCGGCGTGGACATCATCATCGCCCAGGGCGGCGAGGCCGGTGGGCACTGCGGCGAGATCGGTTCGATCGTGCTGTGGCCGCAGGTCGTCAAGGAGGTCGCCCCGGTGCCGGTGCTGGCCGCAGGCGGCATCGGCAGCGGCCAGCAGATCGCGGCGGCACTCGCGCTCGGCGCGCAAGGTGCCTGGACCGGTTCGCAGTGGGTGATGGTCGAGGAGTCGGAGAACACCCCGGTGCAGCACGAGGCTTACGTCAAGGCCTCCAGCAAGGACACCGTGCGAAGCCGCTCGTTCACCGGTAAGCCCGCGCGGATGCTGCGCAACGACTGGACCGATGCGTGGGAGGATCCGAACAACCCCAAGCCGCTCGGAATGCCGTTGCAGTACATGGTTTCCGGGATGGCGGTCGCAGCCACCCACAAGTACCCGAACGAGTCCGTCGACGTGGCGTTCAACCCGATCGGTCAGGTCGTCGGCCAGTTCACCAAGGTCGAGAAGACCGCGACGGTGATCGAGCGCTGGGTGCAGGAGTACCTCGAGGCGACCGGGCGGCTCGACGAGATCAACGAGGCCGCTTCGGTCTGACCCGCGGCTCGCCGCATGGACCTGACGGCGGCGGCATGCGCCGGCTTCCTTCTCGCCGTCTTGTGGATGGACCTGATCTTCGACAGTCAGGTCCTACCCCACCACTCGGCGCCACAGGTGCCGGAGCCGGTCTTGGCGTCGATCGCCGGGTACTACGGGCGTGCGACGACGACGAAAATGAACCTCGTCATCGCGGTGGTGATGGTCGTACTGCTCGTCGTTCTGGGCGTCCGTTGGTGTGAGGAATCCGCTCTGTCGTTGCTGATTCCCTCGGCGCTGGCCGCGGCGCCGATCGTTCTCGCGGCGGTGCATACGGTGCCGGCGGCCCGGCGACTCGGCAGCCGGGTCGACGACGGGGTACGCCAAACAAGGTTGGCGCGTGCCGTCTGCCGCGACCACCTCCTGTGCCTGGCGTCCATGTCGGCGTTCCTCGTCCTGTGGGTGGCCCGATGATCCTTGGGTACTCGATCGGCTATGAGGCACTTCAGGCGATGGGGCGCCGTATATCTGCTACTTCTGCTGTTCATCGGTAGTTGGGTGGGCCAGTTCGTCACCCAACTGGCCGAGTTCACCAGCACCCAGCAGCAGCACGGCCAGCCCTTCATGTGGGGCGAGTACTTGCACCAATTCTTTGCGAGCACGTTCGAGAACTGGCAGAGCGAGTGGTTGCAGCTGATCTTCCAGGCGATCCTGCTGCTCGGCGCCAAGCATTGGCTGTTCAGGGTCGACGCAGAGGATCTCGAGCGCATCGAAGCCAAGATCGACGACATTCAGGACCGGTTGAGTCCGTCGACTCCCCCGTCCTGACCTGGCGGTTTCGGCCGCTCAGGGAGCGCTTCCGGAACGCGTGACACCGTCTTCCGCCGAAGGGCTGTCGGCGGACGCCGCGATTATGTAGGGTTACATACATACTTTTTTGACGAGAGGTCTTGCGCATGGCCAACCATCGTGAGCGGATGGTCGCCTCCGCGGCGCTCCTGATCCGGGAACGCGGCGCCCACCCGACGGCGATCGCCGACGTGCTCGCGCACAGCGGTGCCCCACGCGGGTCGGCGTATCACTACTTCCCCGGCGGACGCACCCAATTGCTCTGTGAAGCCGTCGATTACGCAAGCGCCTATATCGCATCGCGAATCGAGAATGCGGGCAGCGCCGCGGACGCACTCGACGCGTTGGTGAACAGATTCCGAAAGCAGCTCGCCGACACCGAATTTCGCGCCGGATGTCCCGTCGTCGCGGTGGCGGTCGAATCGGGCGGCAAGGCCGACGTCGCACCGGTGGTCGATCGCGCAGCCGCGGCGTTCACGAGCTGGAACGGCCTCATGATCGACCGGTTGATCGATGACGGTGTCGCCCCCGAGCGCGCCGAGACACTGGCGATGCTGGTGTTGACCTCCATCGAAGGCGCGATCGTCGTGGCTCGTACAGCACGCGACATGCGACCACTCGAACTCGTACACAACCAATTGCGGGCGCTTCTCGAGGCCGCGGCACCGGACGAGAGGTGAACGATGAGCGACGAATGGCATCCGACGGCCTGCATCCTGTGTGAATGCAACTGCGGGATCGTCGTACAACTCGAGGATCGCAGGCTCGTCAAGATCCGCGGCGACAGAGCGCACCCCGCGTCCCAGGGCTACACGTGCAACAAGGCGTTGCGCCTCGACCACTACCAGAACAACCGTGCTCGGCTGACGTCGCCCATGCGGCGCCGCAGTGACGGCAGCTACGAGGAGATCGACTGGGACACCGCGATCACGGAAGTGGCGGCCGGATTCCGGCGCATCGCCGACACATACGGTGGCGACAAGATCTTTTACTACGGCGGCGGGGGTCAGGGAAATCACCTTGGCGGCGCCTACAGCGGGGCCTTCCTCAAAGCGCTCGGATCCCACTATCGGTCGAATGCCTTGGCGCAGGAGAAGACCGGTGAGGCATGGATCGACGCGCACCTCTACGGAGGACATACTCGCGGTGAGTTCGAACACGCCGAGGTATCGGTCTTCGTCGGCAAGAACCCGTGGATGTCGCAGAGCTTCCCGCGAGCCCGCACGGTGCTCAACGCGATCGCGAAGGATCCCGGCCGCTCGATGATCGTCATCGACCCGGTCGTCACCGACACCGCGAAGATGGCCGACTATCACCTGCGCGTCCGACCGGGCACCGACGCGTGGTGCCTGTCGGCGCTGGCGGCGGTCCTGGTGCAGGAAAACCTCTACGACGAGACGTTTCTCACCGAGCATGTGCACGGCGCAAATGCCGTCCGGGATGCGTTGCAAGAGGTCCCGGTCGGCGAGTATGCGCTGCGTTGTGGTGTCGATGAGGAACTGATCCGCGCCGCTGCCCGCCGAATCGGCATCGCGGCCAGCGTCTCGGTGTTCGAGGATTTGGGCGTGCAGCAGGCTCCCAACAGCACGTTGTGCTCCTATCTGAACAAGCTGCTGTGGATTCTGACCGGCAACTTCGCCAAACGCGGTGGCCAGCATCTGCATTCGTCGTTCGGCCCGTTGTTCCGGCACACACCGGAGGTGGGCCGCACACCGGTCACCGGAGCGCCGATCGTCGGCGGGCTGGTCCCGAGCAACGTGGTGCCCCAGGAGATCCTGAACGATCACCCGGATCGGTTCCGCGCGATGATCGTCGAGAGCAGCAATCCGGCGCACTCACTCGCCGACTCCACTGCATGCCGTGAGGCTTTCGCGTCGCTCGAGTTGATGGTGGTCATCGACGTCGCGATGACGGAGACGGCCCGACTTGCCCACTACGTCCTGCCGGCGGCGAGCCAGTACGAGAAGTGTGAGTCGACGTTCTTCAACCTCGAATTCCCGCACAACACCTTCCACTTGCGTCATCCCCTTCTCGAACCGCTCGAGGGCACGCTCCCGGAACCGGAGATCTGGGCCCGGCTCACGCGGGCGCTCGACGTCGTCGACGAAGCCGATCTGGCGCCCCTCCGCGCGGCGGCAGAGGAAGGCCGCGACGCCTATGCCGCGGCCTTCCTGCAGGCGGCGGCCGCCAGCCCGATGCTGGGCAAGGTGTTGCCGTTCGTGCTCTACGAGACACTGGGACCCACACTGCCACAGGGCCTTTCCGGTGCAGCCGCGTTGTGGGGGTTGGCGCAGAAGGCGGCGATGACCTATCCCGATGCGGTGCGCCGTGCGGGACACGCGGACGGCAATGCCCTCTTCGATGCGATCCTGGCGAGTCGATCCGGTGTCACCTTCACCGTCCACGAATACGTCGACGACTTCGCGCTGATCAGTCACGCCGACCACAAGATCGCGCTACACATGCCGGAGATGCTCGACGAGCTGCGAGCGCTCGCGGAAAAACCCGCGTCCCTGGTGGATGCGGAGTTTCCGATCGTGCTGTCGGCCGGCGAACGACGCGCCTATACCGCCAACGACATCTTTCGTGATCCGACGTGGCGCAAACGCGACACCGACGGCGCCCTGCGGGTCAGCGTCGAGGATGCCGAGGCGCTCGGACTCGTCAACGGCGGACGCGCGCGGATCACGACCGCGGCGGGCAGCGCCGAGGCCACCGTCGAGGTGAGCACGGCCATGCTGCCCGGACATGCGTCACTGCCCAATGGGTTCGGGCTCGTATTCGTCGACAAAGATGGCCGCGCGAATGCGCCGGGCGTGGCGCCGAACTCGTTGACGTCGAGCGACTGGCGTGACCCCTACGCGGGCACCCCGTGGCACAAACACGTGCCCGCCCGCGTCACGGCGATCCCCTCGCAGCAGGTAGCGCTGAGCTCCGCGGCCGGGGGCGACGTCATTCGGTGAGCAGTCGCTGCGTCGCCCGCTCGAGCACCGCGCGTCGGCTCAAGCCCTCGTGGTCCGCGGCGATGAAGTGAGCACCGATCGCCAAGGAGAAGGCAAGCATGGCGCGGGCCTCGACATCGGCCGCGTCGTCGACGAAAGTGCCGATGAGGGCGCGCAGGTACTCCATCCGACGGTTGTCCACGCGGCGCAGCCGCTTGGCCACCGCTCGATCCCGGCGGGCCCAGTCGCGCACGGCGAGGTCGACCGGTAGCAGCTCCTTGGAGAACGTGAGCAGGCCCGCCTTGCGGACCTTCGCCCTGGCGTCTCCGCCCTCGGACTCGACCCGGGCGAGCACGTCGTCGGTGCTGCGGTGCTCCCACGACTCCAGCAGGGCGTCGAGGAAATCCTCTCGGTTGGTGAAGTGCCAATAGAACCCGCCGCGGGTGACGCCCAATGCCTTCGCGAGCAGGTCCACCCGAACGGCGTCCGGCCCACCCGCAGCCAACGCCTCCAGGCCGACGTCGATCCATGTGGCCCGCGGTGTGCGGATCTGAGCCACCATCGGAAACCCCCTGTCCTAAGGCCTTGACGGCGTGACGGATTCAAGCATACAGTTGTGTATGTTTGGTGGTGAGCGACTCGGCAACACCGAGCACCTGGCCCGGCCTTGGCGCATCCACGAGATCGCCGCCGATTTCGAAGTTCTCGACGTCTGGGCGCTTCCCACGCCGGGCGGCCGCGACGACTTCAGTGATCTCGTCGGCCTCTGGCGCAGTTTCGACCCCGGCAGAACTTCGCCCATCGTGCGCGCGTTGTTCGCAGCCCGTTGGGCCCTCGGAAGGTGGTTCGCGCTCGACACGCCGCAGGAAGGCCTGGGTGCACGCGTCCCGACGCTGGGGGACCGGCTCACGCCCGAATTGCGTTCGACAGCATCACAACTCGGCGTCGAACACGATCACTTTTCAGCCCTGTACCTGACCGAGGACGAGTTTGCGATGGAGATCGCCAACCGGACTGTGCACGGGGTCCTGCATGTCGGCTGGGTGGCCGGCGCTTCCGGTGCTCACCACGGGCAGATGGCGGTTCTCGTCCGGCCCAACGGTGCGATGGGCCGGATGTATCTGACAGCGATCTCGCCCTTCCGCCACTTGATCGTCTATCCGCTTATGCTGCGCGACATCGGCCGACTGTGGCGCAGTCGGCCGACCGCCAACCGACGCCGCGAAAGTAGGCAATGATGACGAGAACCGACGCGTCCCAACACCGTGTCCAACAGATCCGCCCGATGGATGTGCTCCTGTCAGCGAGCACGCTCGGGCGCATCGACTACGCCGATGCCTTCGAGGTCGCCGTCGAGGCTCCGTACGACCGCAGCGCCAGAGAGTGGATGCGGGCGATGCTGGAAGGCGCACCGGTCCACATGCGCATCCGACTGCTCTCGGCGTGGTCGGCGATCGGACTCAAGCTGCGAACCCCCGGGTCGGATCGAACGATCCTCGGGTGGCCGATCCGCGCAAGCGACGCTGATTCCGTACTGCTCGGGGCACACTCGCGTATCGGCATGCCCGGCGAGTTGTTGATGCGCCGCCAGGACGGCGGGTTACTGTTTGCAACCTTTGTTCGTCAGGACAACCCACTCGCACGCAGGCTGTGGTCGACGATCGAGGATTCGCACGTGCAAACGGTGCGATCGCTGCTGGAACGAGTCTGCCGCTAGGGCGTCGGCGCCGGAGGCGCGGGTGCGAGCGGTGCGGGTGGGGCGGGCGCCGGGGACGCGGGAGCTGTCGGCGCGTTCGGCACGTTGGGCCCGGGCACCTGGTCCGGGATGGGGGTGTTCATACCGCGCTGCGCGAGACCCATGATCAGCGCTTCCTTACCGCTGATCTCTTGGCTCTGCACGGCGTGCCACAGGTCCTTCAGGTAGCTGATGTTCGGGCTCTCGTTCCCCCGACCGGTCGGGTCCAGGGTGGTGCCGGGTGGCAGCGTGTCCGGGCTGGCCAGATGCGAGACGCCCTCCGGCTCGGTGGGGGTGGGTGCGGCTGCCGGCTCGGGTGCCGGTGCGGGCGGCGGCGCGGCCGGCGCCGGGCGAAGGACCGCCATCGGATCGGCTGGTGCCGTCGCCGTCTCGGTCGAGCCCTTTGCGATAACCCGGCTCGCCGACCTGAATTGGGGCGGCCCCGGCGGCGC
>NZ_LZJE01000105.1:0-772 GCF_001666865.1 Mycobacterium sp. E136 | reverse complement strand
CGGAAGCCGTCCCACTTCGGTTCGTAGGACGCGTCCGCGGGAATCGACGCCACCGATTTGGCCAGCATCGGCTTCACCGGCGGCATCACGGGCAGGCGCATTCGGCCATTGTCGCAGTGCCGTCCGCGCTGAACCGGCGATGACATTTCCCGGTGTCGACGGTCAGAAGTGGCGTGGACGCAATAATGGGCGGGGTGGACCTTCCCGTAACGCCGCCGCTCGAACCGATGCTGGCCAAATCGGTGGCGTCGATTCCCGCGGACGCGTCCTACGAACCGAAGTGGGACGGCTTCCGGTCGATCTGCTTCCGCGACGGCGATGAGGTCGAGTTCGGCAGCCGCAACGAACGCCCGCTGACCCGCTACTTCCCCGAACTGGTCGAGGCCGCGAGGACGGAGCTACCCGGACGCTGCGTCATCGACGGCGAGATCGTCGTCGCCGCCGGCCATGGCCTCGACTTCGAGGCCCTGCAACAACGCATCCACCCCGCCGACTCGCGGGTCCGGATGCTGGCCGAGAAGACACCCGCGGCCTTCATCGCGTTCGATCTGCTCGCGCGAGACGACATCGATTACACCCAAAGGCCTTTCGAGGAACGCCGCAACGCACTCGTCGACGCGCTTTCGGGCGCGGGCACGAAATTCCAGGTCACCCCGGTGACGACCGACCTCGCGACGGCACACCGGTGGTTCGACGAGTTCGAGGGCGCGGGCCTCGACGGCGTGATCGCAAAACCTTTGGACCTGACCTATCAGCCGGACAGGCGCGTGAT
>NZ_LZJE01000104.1:0-10284 GCF_001666865.1 Mycobacterium sp. E136 | reverse complement strand
CAGCTCCCGGTGAGCGTGCGCCGCGTGGCTGGGCGCTAGATGTAGCTAGCTAGTGATTACGGGGCGGGGATGTTGATGCAGCCGACGTTCGGCAGGCATCCACTCGCGCCGCCGGGTCCGGCTGTGCCACCGGGTCCGTTCGGAGCCAGCGCACCGCTCGCGCCGCCGGGACCGGCCGAACCACCAGGGCCACCAGGGATTACGCCCTGGGCGCCGCCACCATCAGCGGTACCCTGCGGGCCGCCGGGGACGTTCACGTCGGCACCGCCGCCAGGAGAGGCGTCGATGTTGCCGATACCGGCACATGGGGTGCCATCGGCGTTCAGACAGGGCGGGGGCGCCGGCTGCGCGCCGGCCACCGGCGCAACGGCGATCGCAACTGCCGCGGCACCCGAGAACAACAGGGGCATCATCGTCGTCAGTTTCACGTTCATGTTCTGAGGGCTACCACGTCAGCGATTTACTGAAACCTTCAAACTTTCTGCGCGACGTGAGGCAACCGTCACAACCGGCCCACCTGTTTCAGCCCGGAAACGGTGTCCGCCAGCGTTTCCTGCGGATCGCGGTATGTGATGCCCAGTTCGGTCTCGCTCGGCGAGTCGTCGGAAGACGGCATCTGCGTGTAGTACTGCATCGCCGCCGCGGTCACCGGTGCGTCGAACGGTAGGAACGGTCCGACCACATCGACGACCCTTCCGATGTTGCGCAACACCGTGTCCGGTATCGGATACACCCGCAGCGTCGTGTTCGCCGCCTTCCCGATCATCGTCGCAAGGTCAGCGATCGGAACTCGTTTGCCGCCAGCCATGTATCGGCGTGGGCCCTTGCCGGGCTCGAGCAGCGCGGCGTGTAAGGCCGCCAAGTCTCGGACATCGACCACGACCCACGCCGCCCCTCGGCCCGGCACACCGCGCATCTGAACCGCGGCCTGAACGCCTTCTGCCGCTTCGCCGAACTGGTTTCCCGCCGGCGGACCGAGCACCATGCCCGGGTACGTGATGCTCACGGGCGCGCCCTTCTCTTGAAGGCCGCGCGCGTATTTCTCCACCTCCGCTTTGGATTTCCCGTAGCCGTCGGTGCCGCCCACGACCGGAAGGTCTGCGTGCAGCACGTCGCAGTCGGGGTTGAACAGCGCCGTGAAGCTCGAGACGTGGATGATCGGGTCGAGTCCGCGCTCGGCCGCGACACCGAGCACGTTGTGAGCACCGTCGAGGTTGGTCCGCAGCATTTTGTCGGCTTGTCGCGGATCGACTGAAACCATTGCCGCGGAATGGATTACAGCATCACAGCCGTCCATCGCCGCGGCTGTCGACTCGGCATCGGCGATGTCGCCGACAGCATAGTCGTCGGTCGCGACGCCGATCTTCGCGGCGCTCGTCTCCAGTCGTGCCGGATCGCGTACCAGGAACCTCACCTGATGACCTGCTTCGGCCACGGCCTTTGCCGTCCACGCCCCGACGAAACCGGTACCCCCGGTCAACAGCACCCTCATTTAAACCTCCCGTAGCAACTAGCGCTGCGGATTACCCCGAGGCGCCTGCCTCTACACGGAAGCTCTACGCGAACGGCTTCATCAGTCGCGGCGGCAATACCCGCATCACGCGGACCAACGGCGCCCACGGCCACCACGGCACCGCCGCACGACCACTTTCGCGTTCGATCACGCCGACCAGCGCCCGCACGCCGGTTTCGTTGTCCACCATCAACATCGTGGACGCCGACTTCGCCGTCATCTCGGTTTCGATGTACCCCGGCTCGAGCACCGTGACCTTGATCGGCCCACGCGCGTACTCCGCGCGCAACGACTCCCCCAGCGACGAAACCCCGGCCTTGCTCGCGGCGTACGCGGCCTTTACGCCCGGCACGCCCTTGTTTCCGAGAACCGACGAGACAAGCACCAGATGGCCCCCGCCGGCCTTCTTGAACATCTGGAGCGCGGTCTCGATCTGGATCAGCGCCGCAACGAGATTCGTTTCGATGGTGGCCTTGTTCGCCCACAGTTTGCCGGACCCGAGCGGCGCGCCCTTGCCGACACCGGCGTTCACGATGATGCGGTCGATACCGCCGAGTTCGTCGGAGAGTTCGGCGAACACCTTCGGCACCTGCTCGTGGTCGTTGACGTCGAGGGCTGCGACGGCCACATTGATACCGGGATGGCGCTCGAGCAACTCGGCCTTAAGTTCGTCGAGGCGGTCGACACGCCGTGCGCACAGCGCGAGGTCGCGGCCCTTCGCGGCGAACGCACGGGCCATTCCGGCGCCCAGTCCGGAGCTCGCACCGGTGATCAAGATCTTCTGCCGGGTCACCCCGACAGACTAAGCGAGGGAATCGCCGTCAGAATGACCACATGGTTCTTGTGCGCAGCGCTACCTTCCTGCTCGTGGCCTTGTTCGTCGCCCTCTCTCAGGGGGTCGCCGCCGGACAACCCGCCTCGCCGCTGTACCGGCTCGTCGACACCGCGTCGCAGCGGCTGGCCACCGCCGACGCCGTCGCGGCGGCCAAGTGGGTCAACGGCGGATCGATCACGGACCGTCAGCGCGCCGAAGCGGTGTTGGACGCCGTAGCCGCCGACGCCTCCGCGCGCGGGATCGACCAGGGCTATGTCCGGGCGATCTTCACCGATCAGATCGCGGCCACCGAGGGCGTCGAGTACACCCGATTCGGCCAGTGGAAATTCGACCCCGCCACCGCCCCCAATACGGCCCCCGACCTGTCGGTGTCGCGTTCGCAGATCGACGAGCTCAATAAGGCCATGGTCGACGAGATTGCGCGACAGTGGGATTCGCTGCACGCACCGAGCTGCATGTTCGAGCTCAACAACGCGATCGACGCCGTTGCCACCGCCCGCCAGCTCGACCCGCTCTACCGGCACGCGCTGTCGGCTGCCACCCGCTCCTATTGCCGGATCACTTGAGCAGCCGCGACAGCCGCCGATCGGCGAGCACCTTGCCGCCCGTCTGACACGTCGGGCAGTACTGAAACGACTTGTCCGCGAACGACACCTCGCGCACGGTGTCTCCGCAGACGGGGCAGGGCAGGCCGGTTCGGGCGTGCACGCGCAGGCCGGACCGCTTCTCCCCCTTCAGCGTCGCGGCCTGCTGACCGACCGAGCGTGTCACCGCGTCGCTGAGCACTCCGATCATCGCGTCGTGCAGTGCCGACAGCTGCGCATCGGTCAGCTTGGCCGCCGTCGCGAACGGGGAGATCCGCGCGACGTGGAGGATCTCGTCGCTGTAGGCGTTGCCGATGCCCGCGATGACCTTCTGATCGGTGATCACCGTCTTGATCCGGCCGCTGTTACCCGCGAGCACCCCTGCGAGGTCGTCGGGTCCCAGCGACAGCGCGTCGGGCCCCAGCGCCGCGATACCGGGCACCTTCGTCGGGTCGTCGACCACCCACACCGCGAGCCGCTTCTGCGTGCCGGCCTCGGTGAGGTCGAAGCCCGCACCGGCGCCCGGGGTCCCGAGGTGAACGCGCAGCGCGATCGGCCCCTTACCCGGCTTCAGCGGGGCCGCCGCCAGCTTGTCCGACCAGCGCAACCACCCCGCGCGCGACAGATGGGTGATCAGGTGCAGGTCGCCGGCCTGCATGCCGAGGTACTTGCCCCAGCGGTTGGCATCGGTGACGGTCTGGCCGTGCAACGCCGTGATCGCCGGGTCGAACGTCTTGAGCACCGAGAACGCCGAGACGTCGATGCGACCCACGGTCTGACCGACGGCGTGGCGGCGCAGGTGGTCGGCGAGCGCTTCGACTTCGGGTAGTTCGGGCATGCCTCCAGTGTGCCGGTCAATTCCGTCGTGCGGCACCGCCGGTGAGCACCGACATCAGCCAACTCACGATCGACAGCACGATCGCGGCCCAGATCGCCGTCCACCAGAAGTCGTCGATGAACAACCCCCAGTGCGTGGTGTGCTCGGTGATTTGCGACGTGATCCACAACATCAACGCGTTGATCACGATGTGGATGAGGCCGAGGGTGACGATGTAGAGCGGGATCGAGAGTATCTGCACGATCGGCTTGATGATCGCGTTGACCACACCGAAGATCACCGCGACCACGAAGATGATGCCGACTTCCTGCAGTCGCGACTCGGCGCCCACGAACCTGATCCCGGGAACGACGAGTGTCACCACCCACAGCCCGAAGCCGGTCAAAGCGGCCCGCAAGAGGAACGACATCGCATTAGCCTAAACCAGTCGACGCACCGGGAGGGCAGCCGTGGATTTCGTTCAGCGCACCGTGGATCTCGCACGGCGAAACGTCGAAGAGGGCGGGCGCCCGTTCGCGACGGTCATCGCCAAGGACGGGGAGGTGCTCGCCGAGAGCGCCAATCAGGTTGCCCAGACCCATGATCCGACCGCACACGCCGAGATCCTCGCGATCCGAAAGGCGTGCACGAAGCTCGGCACCGAGCATCTGGTCGGCACGACGATCTATGTTCTCGCCCACCCCTGCCCGATGTGCCTGGGCTCGCTGTATTACTGCTCCCCCGACGAGGTGATCTTCCTGACCACCCGCGACGACTATGCGCGCTACTACGTCGACGATCGAAAGTACTTCGAGCTCAACACCTTCTACGACGAGTTCGCCAAGAGCTGGGAACAAAGGCGACTACCGATGCGCTATCAGCCCGAGGACAGCGCCATCGACGTCTACCGACTGTGGATGCAGCGGAACCCGCAGTCCACCTGAGAGGTCGATTTCACGCATCTGGTGCGTGCGATCAACCGTCCAAAGCGCGCAGCAGATAGGTGTCCATGATCCAGCCGTGCCGCGTCCGCGCATCGGCGCGCACCCTGGCGATCTCCTGGCCGACGTCGCCCACGGTGCCCGACATCAGCAGCTCGTCGGGCGTACCGAGATACGCACCCCACCAGATGCGGGTCTCCGGCGGGCACGCCAGGAACGAGCAGTCGGCGTCGAGCATCACGACCGCGCTGCCGGCCAGCCCAATGTCACGCAGCTGCCTGCCAGTGGTGATCAGCACCGGTTCGCCGACGTCGTTGAGCGGTATGCGATGTCGCGCGGTGAGCGCCTGAATCGCGGTGATGCCGGGGATGACGTCGTAGGCGATGTCGACGTGGTTCGCGACCGTGTCGAGGATGCGCAACGTGCTGTCGTACAGCGAGGGGTCGCCCCACGCGAGGAATGCGCCGACGCCGTCGGGCGCGAGCTCGTTCTCGATCGCCTCGGCCCACACCCGCGCCCGCGCGGCATGCCAGTCGGCGACCGCCTGCCGGTAAGCGGGCCCGTCCGATGCCTCCCTGACCCTCGGCGGGTCGCGAAGTTCCACGAACCGGTACCGGGGCTCGCGGATGAACCGCTCGCAGATGTGCCGTCGCAGCGCGATCAGGTCGTCTTTCGCTTCTGCACTTTGTCCTCCTCGCGTGCGGGACCCCTTGTCCATCGCGAAGAACACCTGTGTGTCGTTGAGGGCCGCCACCGCCTGCGCCGTCACGTGGTCAGGGTCGCCGGCACCGATACCGATGACGTGAATTCGACGGGTCACGCCCGCGAGTATGCCTTCAGTGTTTGCGGCCGCGGGACAGACGTAGTCGCCTGGCGCGTTTGACGTCCTTCTTCTCGGCGGCCTGCTCCTTGCGAATGTTGTGGTCGTCCTTCATGGGCAGCTGCAGCTCGTGTTCGGCGGGCAGACCGGCCTGCAGCTGACGGCCGCGCTCGACCTCGGCGTCGACTTCCGCGCCGAACAGCAGCGCGAGGTTGGTGATCCACAGCCACAGCAGAAACACGATGACGCCCGCCAGCGCGCCGTAAGTCTTGTTGTAGCTGCCGAAGTTGGCGACATAGAGCCCGAACACGACCGACGCGAGGATCCACACGACGATCGCGAGCGCGGCGCCGCCGCTGATCCAGCGGAACTTCGGTTGTTGGACGTTGGGCGTGACGTAGTAGAGGATCGCGACCGCCGCCACGACGAACAGCAGGATCAGCGGCCACCGCAGCACATTCCACGTTGTGACGCCCGCGTCGCCCAACCCGATCGCATCGCCGATCGCTCGTGCCGCCGGGCCACTGATCGCCAGCAGGAACACCACCGCGGCCGCCATCACCAGGCCGACCAACGTCAACAGCAGCTGCACCGGCCGCAGCTTCCACACCGGCCGGCCCTCGTCGATCTCGTAAATGCGGTTCATCGCGCGACCGAACGCCCCGACGTAACCCGAGGCCGACCAGAGCGCGCCGACGATGCCCACCACCAACGCGAACCCGGCCGTCGGCGAGTTGACGAGTTGCTCGACGGTCGGGCGCAGGCTGTCCAACGAGGACGCCGGTGCGACATCGCCCGCGATGTCGAGCAGCGCGTCGACCGTGCGCCGGCCCTGTCCGAAGACGCCGAGCAACGACACCATGACCACGAGCGCGGGGAAGATCGACAGCACCGCGTAATACGTCAGCGCCGCGGCCAGGTCCGTGCATTGATCGCTCTGGAACTCCCGGAGGGCCTTACGCAAGGCGTAGATCAGCGAGGGCCGGGTGAGGTCGGTCGGCGACTCCGGTTTGCGGGGATCGTCAGGGTCGGGGGCCTCCGTTGACGTGTCGACCTCGTCGGTGCGCATACCCCCCGGTACCCCGGGGCACCGCCGCCAAACGCGACCGGTACCGCAAGTATGCGGTACCGGAGGTATTGACTAGAGCGCCGACGGCTGCCTATTTTGGGAGGACCGTCACCGAAGGGACGTCAACGATGACCAACCCGACGCTGCACCCCAGCCGTGCCGAGTTCTCCGAGCGCCTGCTGCGTGGCTCGGTGAAGAAGTCGTACGCGCCCGTGGTCGACATCGACTGGGACGCGCCGCTGGACCCGGACAAGTTCTTCCTCCCCCCGAAGGTCGTCTCGCTGTACGGAACCTCGCTGTGGGACGCGATGAGTCGCGAGCAGCAGATCGAACTCTCCCGCCAGGAACTGGTCAACACGCTGTCGGCAGGGATCTGGTTCGAGAACATCCTCAACCAGTCGTTGCTGCGCAGGATGATGCATCAGGATCCCACCGCCAGCGCGACCCACTACGAGCTCACCGAACTGGGCGACGAAACCCGACACATGGTGATGTTCGGTAAGGCGATCGAGCGTGTCGGCGTAAAGCCCATATGGCCCAAGTGGTATCAGCGCGTGATCATCAACGCGCTGCCGTTCGTCTTCCAGGGCGCGGCACTGTGGGTGGCCGCACTGATCGGCGAGGAGATCTTCGACTCGCTACAGCGCCAGATGATGGACGACGACGAGCTGCAACCGATCGTGCACCGACTCATGCGGATTCACGTCACCGAAGAAGCACGGCACATCCAGTTCGCTCGTGACGGATTGCGCAAGCGGGTCCCGCACATGCGACCCCTACCGAAGTTCGTGCTGTCCAACATCAACGGTCT
Organism: Mycobacterium sp. E136; assembly: GCF_001666865.1. Taxonomy (NCBI): domain Bacteria; kingdom Bacillati; phylum Actinomycetota; class Actinomycetes; order Mycobacteriales; family Mycobacteriaceae; genus Mycobacterium; species Mycobacterium sp. E136. The sequence continues at coordinate 2,894 of NZ_LZJE01000104.1, read as the reverse complement.
CGGCGGCTACTTCTTCCGCTTCCTGTTCACCAACAAGGTGCAGTACAGCCGCGTCGGGTTGAACCCCCGGTCCACGCGCCGCATCGCGCGCCGCAGTCCACACCGCCTCGAGACGCAGGTGACGGGTTTCGCGCCGCTGGCCGCCTTCCTCGAAGAAGTCGGGCTGATGGGGCCGATCGCCCGCCGGATGTGGCGACGCAGCGGTTTCCTACCGCGATGAGTGACATGTACGACGGGGTCGCCGCGCTCCGGGTGCACGACACCGACCACGGCGTCCGAGTGCGTCTCGTCGGCCACGTCGACCCGATCGACGGCAGATACCACTGGCGTGGCATGGTTTTCGATCTGACATCCGATGTGCGCCTGCCCCAACCCGTGCACATCTCGATCGGCCACCACTCCGCAGAGGGCCACCTGACCGAGGTGACGCCTTGGGGCACGCACTGCGTCGCGGGCGTCGGCGCGCCGCCGTACCCGCTCGGCGGCTAGCTCTCCGATTGACCCGGAGTTCGTCTCGGCTAGTCCAGATCTTCGTCGGTCAGCGCCGCGAACCCCTTGGCCTGCCCGCGGGCCAGCGCTGCCCGAACCACGCCGGCGAGCAACCCCTGGATCGCGGCAGCGATGAACACCTCGCGCGTCGAGCGGCTGAGGTCCTTTGGATCCGGCTCTTCATCGTCCGGGCTGATGCGCTGCCAGATCTGCTGGAAGATCTGGCCGGCGATCATCCCGCCGGCAACGCTGCTGGCGATCGACAGGGGCTTGTAAATCGTCTTGGCCGCACTCACGGCGAACGAGATTCCCGATGCGCCAATGCTCAAACCCCGAACTAGAACACGTTCTATTATCACCCGGTGCGGTTCACCTATGCCGAAGCCATGACCGACCCGACGTACTACATCCCCCTGGCGCAAGCCGCGGAGGCGGCCGGGTATCACGCGATGACGATCGCCGACAGCGTCGCGTATCCGTTCGAGTCGGACTCGAAGTACCCCTACACCCCGGACGGTAGCCGCGAATTCCTCGACGGCAAGGCGTTCATCGAGGCGTTCGTGCTCGCCGGTGCGCTGAGCGCGGTCACCACGACGCTGCGGTTCAACTTTTTCGTCCTCAAGCTACCCATTCGGCCACCGGCCCTGGTGGCCAAACAGGCGGGCTCGCTGGCGGCGCTGTTCGGTAATCGCCTCGGTTTGGGCGTCGGCACCAGTCCGTGGCCGGAGGACTACGAACTGATGGACGTGCCGTTCGCCAAGCGGGGTAAGCGGATGGACGAGTGCATCGAGATCATCAAGGGCCTGACGACCGGCGAGTACTTCGAGTTCCACGGCGAGTTCTACGACATCCCCAAAACGAAGATGACGCCGGCGCCCACCGAACCGATTCCGATCCTCGTCGGCGGCCACGCCGACGCCGCGCTCAGGCGCGCGGCGCGCAACGACGGCTGGATGCACGGCGGCGGTGATGCAGAAGAGTTGGACCGACTCCTCAAACAGCTCAAGCAGTTTCGCGAGCAAGAGAGCCGCGACGCACCATTCGAGATTCATGTGATCTCGGCGGACGCCTACACGCCCGACGGCATCAAGCGGCTCGAGGACAAGGGCGTCACCGACGTGATCGTCGGATTCCGGGTCCCCTACATCACAGGCCCCGACACCGAACCGCTCGACCGCAAGATCCGCCACCTGGAGAAGTTCGCGGAAAACGTCATCGCGAAAGTGTGATCCCGCCGCCGATTCGGGTAATCGACGGCGCAATGCAGTCGATGGAGGTGTCGCGAACCATTCGCGGGTCGGCAGTGGTGCTGACCATCAGCGGCGTGGTCGACAGCAACAATTACTGCGAACTCCGCAACCAGATCGTTCAGGCAGCGCTGGAGGAACCGCACGCGGTTCTGATCGACGTCTCCGGCGTGGATGCACCGGCCGGCTCGGCCTGGACCGTATTCAGCAGCGCCCGGTGGCATGTCGAGCGGTGGCCCGGTGTGCCGCTCTTCCTGGTGTGCTCCGATGCGTCGACTCGAGCCGTGATCAACCGCACCAGTGTCACCCGCCATGTGCCGTTGTTCGCCGACCTCGACGCCGCATTTGAAGTAGCGGAGATCGACCGCCGATTACCGACGCGTAGGCGGGCGCGTGCCGAGTTGCCCGCAGCGCTGGCGAGCCTGCAACGTTCACGCGAGCTGACCACTCAGTGGCTGACCGCTTGGTCACGCACCCGGATGATCCCGACGGCGAATGTCGTGGCGACCACCCTTGTTGAGAACGTGCTGCGCCACACGGACAGTCAGCCGGAACTGCGGGTCGAATGCCATGGGGCGACGATCGCGATCGCGGTCACCGACGGAAGCCATGACCCCGCCGTGCTTCGGGAAGCCGCCACCGCCGCTGCGAGCCCGACCGGGTTGTTCATCGTCGCCGCCCTCTGTCGATGCTGGGGCAACGCGGTGACCAGTTCGGGCAAGACGGTGTGGGCACTGATGGGGCCGGAGAACGCCCTTCCCTGATCAAGCACTGCTCAGGGTGACGTGCGGGCTCTGTCCGTAGGTCTGGCGGTAGAGGACCGCGAACCGTCCGGTGTGGGCAAAGCCCCAGCGTGCCGCGATCTCAGTGACGGTCTGGCCGTTGATAGCCGCCAATAGTTCCTGGTGCGCGTGGTTCAACCGCATCCTGCGCAGATGCTGGAGCGGGGTCGTGGCGAGGTGGCGCCGGAACATGTACTGGACCGCTCTCGGTGTCACATGGACGGCTTCAGCGATATCGGCCAGCGCGATGTCGTTGTGCACGTTCGCCTCCATGAACTCGATCGCGCGCCGCAGTAGAACCGGCTGACTTTCGCCGCGGAGATGCAAACTCGGACACGCCGTCGCCGTGTTGGGGAAAGTTTCGAGCGTGACCGCT
>NZ_LZJE01000103.1:0-805 GCF_001666865.1 Mycobacterium sp. E136 | reverse complement strand
TTCGACTATGCCACGGGGGTATGACATTGATTCCGTTAATCGGGTTCGGGTGAGGATGGTCTTGCTCGTTCGCCGCCGGTGATGACTCGGCCTGTGACTGGCGCCCTGCTGGGTTGTCTTCCAATTGATTTGTCTCACCGGCGACGTGCGTGCAAGTACCACAACAGCCCTGGTAGGGCGGACATGACTTAATCAGGAGCCTGTCCGCTGCCTCATCAATGTCTTGTCTGCCCGCCCTACCGGGTTGTCACCCAGCCGCACGGTTCATTGCACGGAGAGGACACCACCATCGTGACATCCCCACGCCGCGTCGTCATCGGCGCTGACACCCACCTCGACACCATCCACGTGGCTGCGATCACCGATACCGTTGTGGGGTCCTCGTGTGCGCGGGGGCGGCAGCCGGCCAGCGCTTCGACCAGACGCAGGGTGGTGGGGTAACGGCGGTAGCGTTCCCGAAGATCGGCCGGGGCGGTCACAAGCAGGTCCTTGATCTGCTGGATAGCCGCGGTGCGGGCTTTGATCGCGCCGCGACGAGCGATCAGCAGCGCTTTGAGGGCCCCGGTGCGGGAGTCTTTGGGCACGGCAAGGCCGTGGCCGGCCAACACCGCACGAGCAGCGCTATAAGCATCGAGAGGGTCGGACTTGCCTTGGCGGCGCCGCGCCGAGCGGTCGGGACGGTTGACCTCGACGACGTGAATGTCGTTGATCTGCAATGCCTGTGTCAACCCTGCACCGTAGGAGCTGGTGCCCTCAACACCGACAGCGACGACCTCGCCGAAACTACGCGCCCAGCAGATCGCGG
>NZ_LZJE01000102.1:0-3029 GCF_001666865.1 Mycobacterium sp. E136 | reverse complement strand
CACTGTCAAGATTTCCGCTACGATGTCCGCATGAGCAGGACGTCCTATCACCACGGCGACCTGAAGGCCGTCATCCTCGCCGAAGCGGCAAGCTTGGTGGCCGAACGGGGGGCCGACGGAATCTCGCTACGCGAACTCGCGCGAGTCGCCGGCGTATCGCACGCCGCGCCCGCGCACCATTTCACCGATCGCCGTGGGTTGTTCACCGCGCTCGCCGCGGAGGGTTGGCGCAAGCTCGCCGCGGCGCTGTCCGAGACCGGCCCGGAATTCATCGACGCCGCACTGGCATACGTGCGCTTCGCGCTCGACCACCCAGGCCACTACGCGGTCATGTTCGACCGGGCGCTCGTCGACCCGGACAACGCGGAGTTGAAAGCCGCCCAGGATGCAGCGGGGGCGGAACTGCGGCAGGGTGTCGGCACCCTCGACGATCCGCGTGCTGCGCAGGATCCTCAGGCGGCCGCGTTGGCCGCCTGGTCTCTGGTACACGGCTTTTCGCTGCTGTGGCTGAACAAGGCGATCGACGTCGAAGGCGATCCACTGGCGACCGTGCACCGGGTCGCGGGCATGCTGTTCGAGACCGGGTAACGTGCGAGCATGACCGACACTCCGCTGACCGATATCGCTGTTACCACCCTCGACGGCCGCGACACCACGCTCGGCGAGCTGGCCGGCGGCGCAGCCCTGGTGGTCAACGTCGCCTCCAAATGCGGTCTGACACCGCAGTACACCGCGCTCGAACAGTTGGCCAAGGACTACCGAGACCGCGGGCTCACGGTCGTCGGCGTGCCGTGCAACCAGTTCATGGGTCAAGAACCCGGCACGGCCGAGGAGATTCAACAGTTCTGTTCGACGACGTACGGCGTGACGTTCCCGTTGCTCGCCAAGACCGATGTCAACGGCGCCGACCGGCATCCGCTGTATGCCGAGCTGACGAAGACGCCCGACGACGGCGGCGAGGCCGGCGACATCCAGTGGAACTTCGAGAAGTTCCTGCTCGCGCCGGGCGGCAAAGTCGTCAAGCGGTTCCGGCCCCGCACCGAGCCCGATGCGCCCGAGGTGATCGCGGCCATCGAAGACGTCCTACCGCGCTAGCCCGTCGGCTGCCTGACGTCGTAATGGCGTCCGCCGCTTGGCCCGTCCCGCTAACGTGGCGGCCATGGCAGATGCTGACGTCATCGTCGTGGGAGCCGGGCTGGCGGGTCTGGTGGCGGCCTGCGAACTCGTCGAACGCGGCCGACGCGTACTGATCGTCGACCAGGAGAACGCCAACAACATCGGCGGTCAGGCGTTCTGGTCGTTCGGCGGGCTTTTCTTCGTCGACAGCCCGGAGCAACGGCGGATGGGCATCCGCGACAGCCACGAGTTGGCGCTGCAGGACTGGCTGGGCTCAGCGGGATTCGACCGCCCGGAAGATCACTGGCCGCGGCAGTGGGCTCATGCCTACGTCGATTTCGCGGCGGGGGAGAAGCGCGGTTGGCTGCGCGAGCGCGGCCTGCAGACGTTCCCGCTCGTCGGATGGGCCGAGCGCGGTGGATACGACGCGCGCGGCCACGGCAACTCGGTGCCGCGCTTCCACATCACCTGGGGCACCGGCCCCGCGATCGTCGACATCTTCGCGCGCCGCCTCACGGGCCGAGCCCGGTATGCGCACCGCCACAGGGTCGACGAGCTCATCGTCGAGAATGGCACCGTCGTCGGCGTGCGCGGAACCGTGCTCGAGCCGTCTGACGCCGCCCGCGGCGTCGCCACCTCGCGAGAACCCGTCGGAGAGTTCGAATTTCGCGCACAAGCGGTGATCGTCGCCAGCGGCGGCATCGGCGGCAACCACGACCTGGTGCGGCAGAACTGGCCCAGGCGGATGGGCCGGGTACCCGAACAGCTGCTGTCCGGTGTGCCCGCGCACGTCGACGGTCGGATGATCGGCATCACCGAGGCCGCGGGGGCACGCGTGATCAACAGCGACCGCATGTGGCACTACACCGAGGGCATCACCAACTACGACCCCATCTGGCCGCTGCACGGCATCCGCATCCTGCCCGGGCCGTCGTCGTTGTGGTTGGACGCCAACGGCAATCGCCTGCCGTCCCCGCTGTACCCGGGTTTCGACACGCTCGGCACGCTGGAGCACATCGCGCAAACGGGTCAGGACTACACGTGGTTCATCCTCAACACACGAATCATCGCCAAGGAGTTCGCGCTCTCGGGTCAGGAGCAGAACCCGGACCTGACCGGTCGCAGCATCCGCGACGTGTTGTCGCGGGTCCGTCCGGGGGCGCCGGCGCCGGTGCAGGCGTTCGTCGACCGCGGCGTTGACTTCGTCAGTGCGGATTCACTGCGCGATCTGGTCTCGTCGATGAACGCCGTGCCGGATGTGGTGCCGCTGGACTATGCGACGGTCGAGGCCGAGGTCACGGCGCGCGACCGGGAGGTCGCCAACAAGTTCACCAAGGACATGCAAATCGCCTCGATCCGCGTTGCGCGCAACTATCTCGGTGACCGATTCAGCCGCGTTGTCGCGCCACACCGCCTGACCGACCCCAAGGCCGGACCGCTGATCGCGGTGAAGCTGCACATCCTGACGCGAAAGTCGTTGGGCGGACTCGAAACCGACCTCGACGCCCGCGTGCTCAAATCCGACGGAAGCGCGTTCGACGGTCTGTACGCCGCAGGCGAGGCCGCCGGATTCGGCGGAGGCGGCGTGCACGGCTACCGATCGCTGGAGGGCACCTTCCTCGGCGGTTGCGTGTTCTCCGGGCGGGCCGCTGGCCGGGCCGCCGCGCGCGATACGGCCTGACTCAGAGTTCCGCGGCCGAGCCGCGCATCAGAATTCCGTGCCGTTCTCCGGTTCGAGCACCCGGAAGTCGGTGTCGGTCATCTCCGTCAGGCGACCGTAGAAGATCCCGCGAGCGCTCGGATCGATGATGCCCTGGTGGATGGGCACCGCATGCGTCGGCGCCACCGCGCGCAGGTAGTCCACGGCCTCGGAGATCTTCATCCAGGGCGCGGCGGCGGGTGTGGCGAGCACG
>NZ_LZJE01000101.1:0-623 GCF_001666865.1 Mycobacterium sp. E136 | reverse complement strand
CGCAGCAGCACCTGCCGGTCCCCCAGCGACTCCGGGGTCTTCTCGGGAATGTCCTGGCGTTCGAACGTGTAGGGGGCGGCTAGGCGATAGGACCACATGTCACACCTCCACCGGGACGCTGCTCCAGCCCCACTGGAAGCTCGACGGCGGCCGGGACGCGGCCTCACCGTCGATGCGCCATCCGCCCACACGCTTGAGCCATTCGGTCACCATGATGCCGATCTCCAACCGCGCGAGGTGTACGCCGAGGCAGAAGTGTTGTCCGCGACCGAAAGCCAGCAGCCGTTCGATGGGGCGGTCCCAGATGAACGCATCGGGGTCGGGATACTCGCGATCGTCGCGATTGGCCGACGCCAGCAGCGTGATGATTCGCTGCCCCGGCTGCAGCGTGGTGTCGTGGATGGTGAACGGTTTGCGGACCGTGCGCGCAAACCATTGCGCCGGTGCGCAGTAACGGATCATCTCCTCGCGCGCGACGGGCACGTTGGCGTCGAGATCGCCACGCACGGCCTGTGGGAGCTGGGCCTTCGGCCCGACCAGCTGTCCGCCGTGCGCGACGATCTTCGGCACCGTTTCCGTTCCGCCGATGAAGATCCCGAGCAGCTGGGTGGCCGCCTCGACGT
>NZ_LZJE01000100.1:0-32183 GCF_001666865.1 Mycobacterium sp. E136 | reverse complement strand
AGGCGCGGGTGCGGAGTTCTCCGTCGGCGACCGCGTCGGCATCGCATGGTTGCGCCACACCTGTGGGCGGTGCCGGTACTGCGTCAGGGGAGACGAGAACCTCTGTCCGGAGTCGCGCTACACCGGCTGGGATGCCGACGGCGGATATGCGGAATTCGCCACTGTCCCAGCGGCATACGCGCTTCCACTACCGGACGGCTATTCCGACACCGAACTGGCGCCACTGTTGTGCGCCGGCATCATCGGATATCGCGCGCTGATGCGCGCGGACCTGCCGCCGGGCGGACGGTTGGGAATCTACGGCTTCGGCGGCAGCGCGCACCTGACCGCTCAGGTCGCGATCGCGCAGGGTGCCGAGGTTCACGTCATGACCCGTGGGGAGAGGGCACGAGATCTCGCGCTGGACCTCGGGTCGGCGTCGGCTCAAGGCGCCTACGAGCGCCCGCCCGTCGCCCTCGACGCCGCGATCCTCTTCGCGCCCGTCGGCGAGCTAGTGCTGCCAGCGCTCGAAGCGCTCGATCGCGGTGGCACGCTCGCAATCGCGGGCATCCACCTCTCAGACATCCCAGTGCTGAACTACCAGCGCCACCTCTTCCAGGAGCGCCAGGTTAGGTCGGTTACCGCCAATACGCGCGCGGATGCACGCCGCTTCCTCGAGTTCGCCGCGCAACACCGACTAGCGGTAGCAAACACGAAATATCCTCTGGGCCGTGCTCACGACGCACTGTTCGACCTCAGTCGGGGCGTCATCGCCGGCGCGGCGGTGCTATCGATGTGAGTATCGGCCGGCCGTGCACCCGTGACAAACGAACGTAAAGGGGCCGCTCGAGTTTGCTTGCGGACTTCACAGCCGGATTATGCAGGTCCCGGCCCTTTTTACCGCTTCATCAATTTTGTTGTCTTGGTTCGTGACGCGTCCTAGGATGAGTTCGGGCGGGGATGCACCAGGGAGGCCTGCCATGCGGGGGAAAACCGCTCTTGAGGTCATCGCCGTTCCGGCGCTCTTGGCGCCGCTGACAGCCACTCTTCTGGTATCGCCGGGCAAAGCCAACGCAATCGAATGTGGCGTAGGGACTGTGTACGACCCACCGTCGAATACCTGTATCGCTGCGCCTCTACCGCCACCACCGCCACCTCCACCGCCGCCTCCACCGGCATGGAACGGGGATATCACGCCGTATTTCTCAGTAGGCGTCTGCGCACCCATCCCATTTTTCTCGGTGTGCGCAAGCATCTGACGAGTGCACGGGTCCGCGTCCTGGTCGTCTAGAGCTCGGCCAGCGCTGCGCGCAGCCGGCCCTCGAGATCCCCACGGCCATACCGGTATAGGGGGCCGGTGCCGTCCGCGAGCAGCAGGCGCAGCCGCGCCATACCCCGCGCGCCGACGGGCCGGGGGGAGTGCAGGCGCAACGTGATCTCGTCGATCAGATCTTCGGCGGCGGCGATGTTCGACGTATGCAACGGCACCCGCGACGACATCAACGGGCCGCGCCCGCGGGCGTCGCGCACGATGCGCCGCAACGATCGGGCCACCGCCTCACGTTCTGCGGTCGACGTCAGCCGGGCGCAGTGCGCGGCGTACGCACCGCCCGCGGGCGCGCCGCCGCCGACGGCCGCCAACCGGTCGAACTTGGTCGCCCGCAGCCTCGCCGCCATCCGCGCCCGAAGTGACGGCGCCGGTGCGGTGGTGTCGCCGGCGGCCGTCGAACGGGTCAAGAGCGTCTGCGAATTCTGGATGTCCGACATTTCGATCCTCGGGTTGGAAGCGGATGACCACTAAACAATTTATAACGGTCACGCATGACCAGTCAAGTTGAAATAGCAGTCATGAAAAGCTAGGCTGCCTATATGACTACGCAGTGGCTCGGCGATCAGGAGACCAAGCCGGCACCGCCGCGATTGGCCCTCATCCAGAGCCTGGTCAACACGGCGGAGTTACCTTCAGGGCCCGACCGGCTCGCCGATCCGCACGATGCGCACCCGTGGCTGCGCGAGCACGGTCTGCTCGATGCAGAGGAGACTATCGACGCCACTGACCTCGAGGTCCTGCGCGGAGTGCGCGAGGCCCTGCGCGCGATGCTCGTCCACAATGCGGGCGGCCCGCCACCGACGGCCGAGGCACTGGCCCCGCTACGCGCCGCGCCGGGCGGCGCGGCGCGCGCCGACCTCGACGACCTCGGTCGAGTGCGGCTTTCTGCAGTGGGCACGTCGTTGCACGACCGCATGACCGAACTGCTGCTGGCGATCCACGACGCGCAGCGCGACGGCACCTGGTCGCTGCTGAAGGCGTGCGCCAATGAGGACTGCCAGTGGGCCTTCTATGACCGCTCCCGCAACCACGGCGGCACGTGGTGCAGCATGGCGACCTGCGGCAACAAGCTCAAGAACAGGGAGTTCCGCGCCCGCAAGCGCGCGTCGCACTGACGTCAGCTCAGGTGCCACACCAATGCCGCGGCCAGCGCGCCGAGCCCGTTCAGCGACCAGTGCAGGGCAATTGGTGCGATCAGGCTGCCGCTGCGCCGGCGCAGCCAGGTGAAGACGAAGCCCGCGACGCCAGTGGCGAACACCGCCAGCGTCACCCCGGCAACCGTGCCCAGAAGACCGCCGCCGAAGATGCGGGTGAATCCGACGTTGCTGCTTGTCAGGCCAAGGGAAGTGGCGATGTGCCAGAGGCCGAACAACAGCGAACCGCCCGCGGCGACACCGCGGAAGCCCCACGCGCGGTTGAGCGCACCGTGCAGCACGCCCCGGAAGGCGAGCTCCTCGGGGATCACGGTCTGCAGCGGGATGATGACCATCGACGCGATGAGGGCGCCCGAGATCGTCGCGTAGTTGTTGTTCATGAACATCGGTCGGGTCCACGGCAGCAGCGCGCCGATTGCGATGACCGACAGAACCAACCCAACGGCGCCGACGGCGTAGCCGGTTCCGGACTTCCAGTGTTCGCGGCCCAGCCCGAGTTCTGCCCACCCGAGGCCGCGCGACCGGACCAGGACGAGAAGGCCCACCGCGGCGGCCGGAACCGTCGCCACGCTGGCCCACGGCGTGGTGAAGTGTGCGATCAGGTTCGTCAGCGCCAAGACCACCACGACCACCGCGATGTCGACGTAGGTGCGGAAGTGGTGCAGTGCCGAAAGCTGTCCGACCAGCGGATGCGGGCGGTCGGCTAGGACGGCTTGGTCGGACACGAAAATCCAGTCTAGCGATCGTGCTCGCTGAGGGTGTCCTGCGACAGCGACGGCCCCCGGTAATCCGGGTCCCACGTCCACTCCGAGATCGCCGGATCATCCTCCCCGTGCTCGCGGGTGTAGCGCCGGGCCGCAAGGCGGGCATCGGCCATCTCCTGGCGCAGCACCGCCGCGCTGCTGCCCAGTCCCTCGACCCGATCGATGACGTCCATCACCAGGTGGAAGCGGTCGAGGTCGTTGAGCATCACCATGTCGAACGGCGTGGTCGTCGTGCCGCGCTCCTTGAATCCGCGCACGTGCAGCTGCGCATGGTTGGTGTGACGGTAGGTCAGGCGATGGATCAGCCAGGGATAGCCGTGATAGGCGAAGATGATCGGCTTGTCCTTGGTGAAGATCGAGTCGAAATCGCGCTGGGACAGGCCGTGCGGATGTTCGGACTCGGGCTGCAACCGCATGATGTCGACGACGTTGACCACCCGCACACCGAGGTCGGGCAGCCGCCGGCGCAGAATGTCGGCGGCGGCCACCGTCTCCAGCGTCGGGATGTCACCGGCGCAGGCGAGCACCACGTCTGGGTCGCCTGCGGCGTTGCTCGCCCAGTCCCAGATCCCGAGGCCGCGGGTGCAGTGGGCAATCGCCGACTCCATGTCCAGGTACGTCAGCGCCGGTTGCTTCCCAGCGACGATCACGTTGACGTAGTGGCGGCTGCGCAGGCAGTGATCGGCAACCGACAGCAGCGTGTTCGCGTCCGGCGGAAGGTACACCCGGACGACCTCGGGGCGCTTGTTGGCGACGTGATCGATGAACCCGGGATCCTGGTGTGATGCGCCGTTGTGGTCCTGGCGCCAGACATGGGATGTCAGAAGGTAATTCAGCGATGCGATCGGCGCGCGCCAGGACAGCTCCCGGCTGCTGTTGAGCCACTTGGCGTGCTGATTGAGCATCGAGTCGACGATGTGGACGAACGCCTCGTAGCAGTTGAACAGCCCGTGCCTGCCGCTCAGCAGGTAACCCTCGAGCCAGCCCTGGCAGAGGTGTTCGGAGAGCACCTCCATCACCCGGCCCTCGGGGCCGAGGTTCTCGTCGTCGGGCGTGAGCTCGGCCATCCAGGCCTTGTTGGTGGCCTCGAGGGTGGCGGCCAGCCGGTTGGACGCGGTCTCGTCGGGACCCATCAGCCGGAACCGGTCCGGGTTGCGGGTGATGACGTCGCGCAGGAACGTGCCGAGCACCCGCGTCGCCTCGGCCGATTCGGAGGCCGGTTTGTCGACCGGGACGGCGTAGTCGGTGAACGGCGGCAGGTCCAGGTCTTTGAGCAGGACCCCGCCGTTGGCGTGCGGGTTGGCGCTCATCCGGCGCTGTCCGCGAGGGGCGATCGCGCGCAGTTCGGGCCGCAGCGCACCCTCGTCGTCGAACAACTCCTCCGGGCGGTAGCTGCGCAGCCACGCCTCGAGCTGGGTGCGGTGTTCAGGGTTGGTGTGGGTTCCCGACAGCGGAACCTGGTGCGAGCGCCACGTGCCCTCCACCTTCTTGCCGTCGACCTCACGGGGACCCGTCCAACCCTTCGGGGTGCGCAGCACGATCATCGGCCACAGCGGGCGGCCGGGTTCGCGGTCCAGGCGAGCGGCGCGCTGGATCGCGGCGATCTGATCGAAGGCCTCGTCGAACGCCGTGGCCAGCTGCTGATGCACGTTGGCGGGATCGTCTCCGGCCACCGTGATCGGTCGGTAGCCATAGCCGAACATCAGCGACTCGAGTTCCTCCTGCGGTATCCGCGCGAGCACCGTCGGGTTGGCGATCTTGTAGCTGTTCAGATGCAGGATCGGCAACACCGCCCCGTCGGTGACGGGGTTGAGGAACTTGTTCGAGTGCCAGCTGGCCGCCAGCGGACCGGTCTCGGCCTCGCCGTCGCCCACCACACAGGCGACCACCAGATCGGGATTGTCGAACGCCGCGCCGTACGCGTGCACGAGCGCGTAGCCCAGTTCACCGCCCTCGTGGATCGAGCCGGGGGTCTCGGCGGCGACATGGCTGGGGATGCCGCCGGGAAAGGAGAACTGGCGGAACAGTTTTCGCATCCCGTCGGCGTCCTCGGAGATCGCCGAATACACCTCGCTGTAGGTGCCTTCCAGGTATGCGTTCGCCACCAACCCCGGACCGCCGTGGCCGGGGCCGGTGATGTAGATGACGTTGGCGTCGCGTTCCCGGATGACGCGGTTCAGGTGCGCGTAGACCAGGTTGAGGCCGGGCGTCGTTCCCCAGTGGCCGAGCAGGCGCGGCTTGACGTGCTCGGGGGCCAGAGGCTCCCGCAGCAGCGGATTGTCCAGTAGGTAGATCTGGCCGACGGACAGGTAGTTCGCGGCGCGCCAGTAGGCGTCGATCAACTCGAGTTCATCGGCGGACAGCGTGGGGGACAGTGCCTGGGCAGTCATCTGACTCATCATCGTCGGGGGTGAACGAGGTGCCAATCCTGTACCCGATGCGGGTGAACCTACCCATTAGCCTGTTCTTCCGTGTTGGGATTCGCGGTGCCGCAGTTCGGGGAGTCCGCCCGGGCTGACCTCGCGCGCTACGCCGCCACCGCCGAGAACCTCGGCGCGGACAGCCTCTGGGTGGGTGACCGCCTGCTTACGCCGGTGAACCCGAGCGTCGGGTACGCGGGTCAGGACACCATCCCCGAACAATTCCGCGCCGGCCTCGATCCGTTCATCGCGCTGGCGGTGGCCGCCACGGCGACGACCCGCGTCCGGTTGGGCAGCAGCGTGTTCGTCGCACCGTGGTATCCGCCGGTGCAGCTGGGCCGCCAGCTGACCGCCATCGACGTGGTCAGCGGGGGCAGGCTCGTCCCCGGCTTCGGCATCGGGTGGTCACCGGAGGAGTTCTCGGCGGCCGGCGCCCCGTTCCGCGGTCGGGGAGCCCAGCTGGACGAGCTGCTCGACGCCCTCGAGGAGCTGTGGACGACCAACCCGGTGCAGCACGACGGCAAGCGGTGGTCGATCCCGTCGTCGTGGGTGGACCTCAAACCGGTCCAGCGGCCCCGCCCGCCGATCTATCTCGCCGCGTTCACCCCGGCGAGCCTGCGGCGCATCGGACAGCGCGCCGACGGTTGGCTTCCGGCCGTGCAGGTGCCCGGAGGTGTGGCACCCGAAATGCTCGCGCTGCTGCGCCGCACCATCGATGACGCCGCCCGCGAGGCGGGCCGGGATCCGTCGGCGATCCACACCTATGTGCGGATCAACGTCGCGGCGGGCACATCGATCGACGCGGTCGCCGAGGCGGTGCGGACACTGGCCGACGCCGGATATCCCGATGCCTTCGTCGACCTGATGTACGTGGCGACCGACACCGACGACCATCTGCGGTGGGTCGAGGAACTGCTGACGGCATGAGCGAAGCACTGCTGGCATCCGTGCGGGTGCTCGATCTCGGCGGCGCCGCATCCGACGGGGTGAGCCGGTTGTATGCCGATCTCGGCGCCGACGTGCTGAAGATCGAACCGCCCGGCGGGCACGCGGACCGGCGGGCGTTGCCGACCGTGGCCACGGCCAGCGTGCCGTTTCTGCTGAACAACGCGAACAAGCGATGTGCGGTTCTCGACCCCGCCGACCCCGAGGACCGCCAGGCACTGTGGGACCTGGCGAGCACCGCAGACATCGTCGTTGACGGCGGGATCCCCGGCGGTGCAACCGAATTCGGAATGTCGTGCGCTTCGCTGGCGCAGCGGTTCGATCACCTCGTCGTGCTGTCGGTCACCGACTTCGGCACCGACGGGCCCTACGCCTCGTGGCAGGCCACCGACCCGGTCCTGTACGCGCTGTCCACGGCGTTGTCACGTACCGGGCCGACGACCGGCACGCCGGTGCTTCCGCCGATCGGCCTGGCGTCGGGGACCGCGGCCGTTCAGGCGGCGTGGGCGGCGCTGGCCGCGTATTATCGCCGGTTGCGTACCGGCACAGGCGATTACATCGACTTCTCCCGGTTCGAGGCGGTGCTTCAGTCGTTGGATCCGCCGTTCGGATCCGAAGGACAGGCCGCCGTCGGGATCAAGAAGACCACCGAGATCTGGCGCGGCAGGCCGCGTAACCAGAACATCTATCCGATCTTCGCCTGCAAGGACGGCCACGTCCGGATCTGCCTGCTGTCGCCGCGCCAGTGGCGGGCCATGCACGCCTGGCTCGGCGAGCCCGAGCAGTTCGCCGATCCGAAGTTCGAGACGATCGCGGCCCGGTATGCGGCATCGCGTGAACTCAACGCGCTGATCTGTGATTTCGTCGCTGCGCAGACGATGGTGACGCTGGTCGCCGAGGGTCAGGCGCGGGGCGTCCCGATCGCGGCGGTGCTCACCCCCACCGAGGCGTTGGCCTCCGAGCACTTCCGTTCGGTTGGTGCGCTGACCACCGCGAAGCTCGCCCCCGGCGCGGAGGTCGTCACACCCGTGGGGCCGTTCGTCGTCGACGGGCAGCATCGCGGTCTGCTCCGCCCGGCGCCCGATGCCGGAGCCGACGAGCCCGCTTGGGCGACAGCGCCATCGGAGACTCAGCGGCCTGCGACCGCCGTTCAGCGGCCGTTCGAGGGCATGCGCATCCTCGATCTCGGCGTCATCGTCGCCGGGGGTGAACTCGGCAGGCTGTTCGCCGACCTCGGCGCCGAGGTGATCAAAATCGAGAGCGCCGCCTATCCCGACGGGCTGCGACAGGCTCCACCCGGTCAGGTGATGAGCAGGTCCTGGGCGCTGACCCACCGCAACGAGAAGAGCCTGGGCCTCGATCTGCGGTCGGCCGCCGGTGCCGAGCTGTTCTGCCGCTTGGTCGCCGGCGCCGACGCCGTCTTCGCCAACTTCAAGCCGGGAACGCTTGCGTCACTGGGGTTCTCCTATGACCGGCTGCGAGAACTCAACCCCCGCGTCGTGTTGGCGGAAAGCAGCGCATTCGGGGCGGGCGGTCCGTGGAGCGCGCGCATGGGATACGGGCCGCTGGTGCGCGCGACCACCGGCGTCACGTCGCTGTGGGCGTCCACCGAAGGCGAGTTCTACGACGCGACGACGATCTTCCCGGACCACGTCTCGGCACGGCTCACCGCGATCGCCGCGCTGGCCGCACTCATCCGGCGCGACCGCACCGATCGGCCCGCACACGTCCACGTCTCGCAGGCCGAGGCGGCGGTGAGCCAGCTCGCGGCGCGCTATGTCACCGAAGCGGCGCGTGAGGCGGGCCTGCCGATCGTCGACGACACCACCGAACACCGCGTGTATCCCTGCGCCGGTGACGACGAGTGGTGCGTGATCTCGCTGCGCTCGGACGACGACCGCGCCGCATTGCACTCTCTCACCGGCGGCGTCGACACCGCGGAGTGGACTCGCGCCCGCGACAAGACGGAGGTGGCACGCGCACTCCAGGAAGCCGGTGTCGCGGCCGCCCCGATGAACCGCGTCGTCGACGTGCCCGCCGACCCGCAGGTGTGTTTTCGAAAGTTGTACTCCGACATGGAGCATCCGCTGTTCGAGGCGCCGATGCTCAGCGAGACGCGGCCTGCGCCGTACACGAACATCCCGCCCGCACGGCTGCTTCCCGCGCCGATGCCGGGGGAGCACACCCGAGAGATCTGTCAGCAGATCCTCGGGAGCTCCGTTGAGGACACCGATCGGCTCATCGCCGACGGCACACTTTTCGCCTATCGAGAAAGGCAGTGATGGAACCCAGGACGCCGGTGTTGGTCGGCTATGGACAGGTCAACCAGCGAGACGAGAACCCCGAGGTGTCGCCGATCGAGCTGATGGTCGACGCGGCGCGCAACGCGGCGGACCCCAGGGTCCTCGAGGCGGTCGACAGGGTGCGAGTGGTCAACCTCCTGTCGTGGCGGTATCGCGATCCGGGTCTGCTTCTCGCGCAACGGTTGCACGCCGACAACGCCTCCACCCGCTACACCGGGGTGGGCGGCAACACCCCACAGTCGCTGGTCAACGAGGCGTGCCGGGACATCCTGAACGGCCGCGCCGAGGTGGTCCTGATCGCCGGCGGTGAAACCTGGCGCACGCGAAGTCGGCTGCGCGCCAAGGGCATCAGGCCGGACTGGCCGCGCCAGGACGAGTCGGTGCCGATGGCCGAGGGCGCCGACGAGGGCGTGCCGATGGCCGGACCCGCCGAGATCAAGATCAATCTCGACCGGCCCGCGTTCGTCTACCCGATGTTCGAGCAGGCGCTGCGCATCGCCGCGGGGGAGTCCGACGAGGAGCACCGGCGCCGCATCGGCGAGCTGTGGGCTCAGTTCAGTGCGGTCGCCGCGACCAACCCGCACGCGTGGAACCGCGACGCCGTGCCCGCCGACCAGATCTGGCAGCCCGGACCGAGCAACCGGATGATCAGCTGGCCCTACCCGAAGCTGATGAACTCCAACAACATGGTCGACCAGGCGGCGGTCCTCGTGCTCACCTCCGCCGAGAAGGCGGCGAATCTGCAGATCCCCAGGGACCGGTGGGTTTTCCCGTATGCGGGTACCGATTCGCACGACACGTATGCGATCGGCGAGCGGGCGGAGTTCCACACCTCACCGGCCATCCGCATCGGGGGTCGACGTGCCCTGGAACTGGCCGGGATCAGCGTCGACGACGTCGCGCTGGTCGACGTTTACTCCTGCTTCCCGTCGGCGGTTCAGGTCGCGGCCAACGAACTCGGCCTTCCGCTCGGTGACCCCGACAGGCCGCTCACGGTGACCGGCGGGCTCACCTTCGCGGGCGGGCCCTGGAACAACTACGTCACCCATTCGATCGCGACCATGGCCGAACGGCTGGTCGCCGCGCCCGGACAGCTCGGGTTGATCACCGCCAACGGCGGCTACCTCACCAAGCACAGTTTCGGCGTCTACGGCACCGAACCGCCGCCGTACGAATTCCGTTGGGAGGATGTGCAATCCGAGGTCGATCGCGAGCCGACCCGGGAGGCGCTCGTCGACTGGTCGGGCGTGGGCACCGTCGAGACGTGGACGACACCGTTCGACCGGGAGGCTGCACCGGAGAAGGCGTTCCTCGCGGTGCGCACACCGGAGGACGCGCGTGTTCTGGCGGTCATCCCTGACGCGGTGGGTGCGGCCGCGACGGTCGAGGAGGACATCGCGGGCGCGAAGGTCCAGGTCAACTCGGACGGCACGGCCGCATTGGTATAGCCGGTACGGCCGCGTTGATATAGCCGGTACGGCCGCATTGGTATAGCCGGTACGGCCGCGTTGATCTAGCCGGAACGGCCGCGTCGGTTTAGCTACGGCGCGTTGGCGGGCACCTCGGTGTAGCGGGGCTGGAATCCCTCCGGAGCGAAGGTGAATCCCTTTCCCGTCGCCTCGCTCATGCAGGAGACCCCCGCGTCCTGCACGTTGCAGCGGAATCCCGCGACGGCCAGGACCCGGTTGAAGTCCAGCACCCTTGCGTCGCCGAGGACGAACTCCGGTCGGGTCAGCGCGACGAACCGGGGTTCGCCCTCGCGTTCGACGATGATCGCGTTGGGTGCAGCCTGCTCGCCGGCGGAATCGCGCACGGTGTCCGGTTCGCCGGTGATGTTCATGCTGGACAGCGGGGCGTTCGCCGACTGGCATCCGGCCTTCTCACGCGGGACGATAGCGCACGCCCACCGCCCGCTCGGCGTGGTGAAGTGGTACACGGCCGTCCCCTCCGGATGCGCGACGTAGTCGAACGCGTCGACCAGGTGGGCGCGGTTCGGCGGCGCAGGCGGTTCCGCGGTGGTGGAGGTCGGCGGTGACGCGACGAACGGCTCGTCGGTGGTGACGATCCGTTCGGCCGAACATCCCGCGACGACGACCGCGGCGGCCGAGATCAGAGAAAGAACACGCATGTCGGCTCCTAAGCGTGCCGCAACCGGATTGCGTCCGCGGCGGCGGGGTCCGGGGTCAGCCAGCCAGCATCGCTTTCAGCGTCTGCGCGTTCCACACCGCGTGCCCACCCAGGTCGTTGTTGAAGTAGACCAGCACGTGCCTGCCCTCGCGGTCCCAGGCTCGGATCCGGTCTGCCCAGCGGCGCAATTCGTCGTCGGGGTAGGACCCCGCGTACATCGAGTCCTGGTCCGGGCCGTGCATCCGGATGTAGACCAGGTTGCTGGTGGCCCGCGGAACGCAGCGCAGGTGGGCGCCGCTCATCACCACATACGCCGCTCCGTGGCGCTCGAGCAGGTCGTACACGGCGGGGTCGTCCCACGACGGGTGCCGCAACTCCATGGCCACCGGGATCCGGTCCGGCATCAGCTTGAGGAAGTACTCCAGCCGGGCGTCGTCGCGCTCCAGCTCGGGATGCAGTTGCACGAGCAGCGCTTCGCTGCGGTCGCCCAAGAGATTCCAGCACCGCTCGAAGCGCTCGACCCACGGCTCCGGCTCCCGAAGCCGCCGGTAGTGCGTCAGCCCTCGCTGCGCCTTGACCGACATCGTGAACCCGTCGGGCAGCCGCTGCCGCCAGCCGGCGAACGCGCTGTCTTTCGGCCAGCGGTAGAAGCTGGCGTTGAGTTCCACGGTGTCGAACTCCTCGACGTAGCGGGCCAACCGCTTGGCCACCGGCGTCCCGGCGGGATACAACACGTCCTTCCAATGGTCGTACGACCATCCGGACGTGCCGATCCGGATCGTCACCGCGTCATCCCCCTGCGGCCACGCGGTCGCGCAGCTCGTCGTCGAGCGACGCCTTGACCAACGCGGCGGCCAGCTTCGCGCATTTACGCGGCGCCAGCGCAGCCAGTTCGTCGCCGTCGGTGGGCAGTCCGAGTTCGCGCGCGGCGGTCGTGGCCCGCGAGTCGAAGTACGGCCGGACCCACGTCCAGGTGTCCTGTACCTCCCGCAGGAAGATGTCGGCACCGGTGTCGCCGATTCCCTTGAATCGCTTCAGCGCTCGCGCCACCGCGGTCACGTCGTAGTCGTCGGCCCCCTCCAGCTTGCGGAGGTCCCCGCCGTACTCGTCGACGACGGACTGCGCGATGTCAGTGAGCCTGGTCGCCGAACTCTCGTCGTACCGCACGTAGTGGGCGCGGCCGAAGGCGCGGATCATGGCCGTGCGGTCGGCGTCGAGAACGGCCTTGGGCGTGCGCAGGCCCGCGCGGGACAACTCCCGCGCGGCTGCCCCGGCGATGGCGGCGTCGATCGGCTTGCTCGACAGCATGCACAAGGTGAGCAGTTCGAAGAGCGGCATCGGCTTGTCCGCCAACCGGATACCGGCGTCTTCTGCGTAGGTCGTGCCGGCCTCGTCGAGCAGGCGCTTGGCCAGCTTCTTACGTGCTGCGGCGTCCACGTCGGCTGGCGTACCCGCGCTCTTTCGGGGGCAAACTCTTCGCGAAATCGACCGAGCGCGTGACCCACGGCTGCAGTTGCCGCTGGGTGCTGAGCCCGGCGCTCGACACCCGCAGCCATCCGCGCATCTCCCTGCCTGCCATCACCATCGGTGCGACGTGCTCACGCGCCAACAGCTTGGCGGTGTCGTCGGGCGGCACCCGCACCATCAGACCGCCCTGACCGCTGGCGGCCACCGCCATGTTGCCGTTGACCAGGAACGCCAACCCGCCGAACATCGACTTCTCCTCGACTCCGCGCTCCCCGCTGAGCAGTTCGCGGATCCGGTGGGCGAGGTTCTCGTCGTACGCCATGCACCGACGGTAGCGGCAGCGGGCGACATATCACCGGCTGAAGCCGGCCCCGAACACACTCAGGGTCGCGACCGGAAGCTCGGCCACGACTCTGAGTGCGTGTTGTGGTCAGGCTGCGATCGTCGCCGCCTCGACGGGTTGCAGCGCCTGCGCGACGATGTCGGCGACGTCGGTCATCGGTTTGACCTCCAGCGCGTCGAGCACGTCGGCCGGCACATCGTCCAGGTCCGGCTCGTTCCGTTGCGGTATGAAAACCGTTGAAAGACCGGCCCGTTGCGCGGCCAGCAGCTTCTGCTTGACGCCGCCGATGGGCAGCACCCGGCCGTTCAGCGTGACCTCACCGGTCATACCGACGTCCGCGCGCACCTGCCGGCCGGTGGCCATCGAGACCAGCGCGGTCACCATCGTCACGCCCGCCGACGGACCGTCCTTCGGCACGGCACCAGCGGGCACGTGCACGTGGATCCGCCGGTCCAGCGCCTTGGGGTCGACACCCAACTGCTCGGCGTGGGAGCGCACGTAGGACAACGCGATCTGCGCGGACTCCTTCATGACGTCACCAAGCTGCCCGGTCAGTTGCAGCCCGGGTTCACCATCGGTGGCGCCTGCCTCGATGTAGAGCACATCGCCGCCGAGCCCGGTGACCGCCAACCCGGTGGCCACGCCCGGTACCGCCGTGCGTTCGGCCGACTCCGGCAGGAACCGCGGACGCCCCAGGTACTCAACGAGATCCGGTTCATCGACGGTGATGCTGGTGACCTCGTCTGCCGCCAGCTTGGTCGTCACCTTGCGCAGCGCCTTGGCCAGCAGCCGCTCGAACTGACGCACGCCCGGCTCGCGGGTGTAGTCGGCCGCGATCTTGCGCAGCGCCGCCTCGGTCACCGTCACCTCGTCCTCGGTCAGCGCCGCCCGTTCGCGCTGCCGCGGCAGCAGGAAGTCGCGGGCGATGGCGACCTTGTCGTCTTCGGTGTAGCCGTCGATCTGCACCAGTTCCATGCGGTCGAGCAGCGCCGACGGGATGTTCTCGATCACGTTGGCCGTCGCCAGGAACACCACGTCCGACAGGTCCAGGTCGAGGTCGAGATAGTGGTCGCGGAACGTGTGGTTCTGCGCCGGGTCCAGGACCTCGAGCAATGCCGCCGCCGGGTCGCCGCGGAAGTCGGAGCCGACCTTGTCGATCTCGTCGAGCAGCACGACGGGGTTCATCGAACCCGCTTCGCCGATGGCACGCACGATGCGCCCCGGCAGCGCGCCGACGTAGGTACGCCGGTGGCCGCGGATCTCGGCCTCGTCGCGCACGCCGCCCAAGGCGACGCGAACGAACTTGCGGCCCAACGCCCGAGCCACGCTCTCGCCCAGCGAGGTCTTGCCGACCCCGGGCGGACCGGCCAGCACCATCACGGCGCCCGAACCGCGGCCGCCGACGACCTGCAAACCGCGCTGGGCGCGGCGCGCCCGCACGGCCAGGTACTCGACGATGCGGTCCTTGACGTCCTCCAGGCCGTGGTGGTCGGCGTCCAGGATCGCCCTGGCCGCCTGCAGGTCGGTGGAGTCGTCGGTGGTGACGTTCCACGGCAGGTCCAGCACGGTGTCCAGCCAGGTGCGGATCCAGCCGCTCTCCGGGCTCTGATCGCCGGCCCGCTCGAGCTTGCCGACCTCGCGCAGCGCGGCCTCGCGAACCTTCTCCGGAAGGTCGGCGGCCTCGATGCGGCTCCGGTAGTCATCAGACGACCCCGTGCCGTCGTCATCGCCCAATTCCTTGCGGATCGCATTGAGCTGCTGACGCAGCAGGAATTCCTTCTGCGTCTTCTCCATGCCCTCGCGCACGTCTTCGGCGATCTTCTCGTTCACCTCGACCTCGGCCAGGTGGGCACCCGTCCACTCGATCAGCGCGCGCAGGCGCTCGGCGACGTCGGGCGTCTCGAGCAGCTGGCGCTTCTGGACCTGGGTGAGATACGACGCGTAGCCCGCCGTGTCGGCCAGCGCCGACGGATCGGAGAGCTGGTTGACGAAGTCGATGATCTGCCACGCCTCGCGCCGCTGCAGCATCGCCAGCAGCAGCTTCTTGTACTCCGCGGCGAGGTCATAGGTCGCCTGAGGCACTGGGTCTTCTTCCCTGACCACGGTCACCTCGACCCACAGCGCCGCACCGGGTCCGGTCGCACCGGCGCCGATGTGCGCGCGGCTCTCGCCCCGCACCACCGCGGCCGGCCCGCCGACCATGCGGCCGACCTGCACGATCGAGGCCAGCACGCCGTACGACGGGTACCGGTCCTCGAGGCGCGGAGCGATCAGCAGCTCGCCGGATTCGCTGGCACGCGCGGCGTCCACCGCGGCGCGGGCGGCCTCGTCGAGCTCGATCGGCACGACCATCCCCGGCAGCACGATCGATTCGCTCAGGAACAGGACCGGAACTGTCTTGGCTTCAGCCATCAATCCTCCAAAGTTTGAGTCTGTTGCGCTCAACCTTCGGAGGGCCTCGTTTGTTCCCGGTGGTCCCGTGTGACGTACGCCCTCGGGCGAGTCACGACCATGGCTTCTCACTCGGGGCCGGCGACCATGCCCGAAATGGCAGGAAGCCTGCCGTTCGGGGGAAACGGCAGGCTTCCTGTTGTGGGTGGATCTAGGCGGTGCTGTCAGGCACTGGCCTGCGCTCCCAGAACTCGCTGGATGTCAGGCTTCATCATCTCGAGCTGCTGACCCCAGTAGCCCCAGCTGTGAGTCCCCTGTGGCGGGAAGTTGAACACGCCGTTGGTGCCACCCGCGGCGATGTAGTTGTCCTTGAAGGTGACGTTGGTCCGCAACGTGAACCCTTCGAGGAACTGCGCCGCCATGAGGTTCTGGCCGGCCACACCGCCGTCGAGATCCGACGGCGTACCCGTGCCGCAGTAGATCCAGATGCGGGTGTTGTTGGCCACCAGCTGGTTGATGTTGACCATCGGGTCGTTGCGCTTCCACGCCGGATCCGTAGACGGACCCCACATGCTTTCGGCGTTGTAGCCGCCCGCGTCCTGCATCGCCAGCCCGATCAGCATCGGCCACCAACCCTCGGACGGGTTGAGGAAGCCCGACAGCGAGCCCGCGTAGATGAACTTCTGCGGGTGGTAGATGGCGTAGGTCAGCGCGCTGCTGCCCGCCATCGAAATGCCCACCACGGCATTGCCGTTCTGCGACACGCCCCTGTTGGCTTCCAGCCACGCCGGGAGCTCCTGGGTCAGGAACGTCTCCCACTTGTAGGTGTAGTCCTGGCCGTTACCCCGAGACGGCTGGTACCAGTCGGTGTAGAAGCTGGACTGCCCACCGACCGGCATGACGACCGACAGCCCGGACTGGTAGTACCACTCGAAGGCCGGGGTGTTGATGTCCCAGCCGTTGAAGTCGTCCTGGGCGCGCAGGCCGTCGAGCAGATACACCGCATGCGGTCCACCGCCCTGGAACTGAACGCGGATATTGCGATTCATCGCGGGGGAGAACACATCCAGATACTCGACCGGCAGTCCCGGACGCGAGAATGCCCCGGCTGTCGCCGAACTCCCGACGAATCCGATCAGCCCGGGCAGCGCAGCCGCGGCAACCGCGGCCACCGCCATTCGGCGCAACATTTTCGTGCCGGTAGTCCGGCACCTCTCCAAGATTCTCATAACGGCAACCAACCCACCTTTCATCGCTTCCACAAGCAATTGCCGTTTGCTGTGCGTTGGTAATGAAACACGCAGTCGCGCTGCAACTGTCGTCCCGACATGCGGTTGCGAAGTCGCGGTTGGCTAACGATTACGACTCAGCGCGGACTCACGGACAGGCAGAAAGGGGCTGTTACCAGTGTTGTTGCAGTGACTCAGGAGGATTTCGGTCCGTGCCCGACACACGGGGCTGCAACCGGTGCAACTGAGTGACGTGGCCGGGGCCGAGCTCGCTCAGCGTCGTCACCCCGAGTAGCCGCATTGTGCGGGCGACCTGCTGCGAGAGGATCTCGATGGCCCGGTCGACGCCGGACTCGCCGCCGGCCATCAGACCGTAGAGATAGGCGCGACCCACGAGCACGAAGCGCGCGCCCAGCGCGATCGCCGCGACGATGTCGGCGCCGGACATCACGCCAGTGTCCAGCAGAATCTCGGTGGTGTCGCCGAGTTCGGCGGCCACGGTGGGCAGCAGGTGAAACGGCACCGGCGCGCGGTCGAGTTGGCGGCCACCGTGATTGGACAGCACGATCCCGTCGACACCGAGTTCGGCGACGGCCCTGGCATCCTCGAGTGTCTGAATTCCCTTCACCACCAACTTGTTCGGCCACTGCTTCTTGATCCAGGCCAGATCGCCGAAGTTGACCGTGGGGTCGAACATGGTGTCGAGGTACTCGGCGACGGTGCCGGGCCAGCGATCCAGGGAGGCGAACGACAGCGGTTCGGTGGTGAACAGGTCGAACCACCACCGCGGATGCGGGATTGCGTCGAGCACCGTGCGCAGCGTCAGCGTCGGGGGGATGGACATCCCGTTGCGGGTGTCGCGGTGGCGTGCGCCTGCGACCGGTACGTCGACCGTCACCAGCAGTGTGTCGTAGCCCGCGGCGGCGGCCCGCTCGACCAGCGCCATCGACCTGTCCCGGTCCTTCCACATATACAGCTGAAACCAGTTGCGGCCGTGTGGGTTAGCCGCTTTGACGTCTTCAATGGAGCTGGTGCCCAGCGTCGAGAGCGAGAACGGAATGCCTGCCCGCGCGGCCGCGCGCGCTCCCGCGACCTCACCCGCGGTGTGCATGAGCCGGGTGAAGCCCGTCGGCGCGATGCCGAACGGCTGGGCGGCGTGGCCGCCGAGCACCATCGCGCCGGTGTCGACGCGCGAGACGTCACGCAGGATGGTCGGGTGGAACTCGATGTCACGGAACGCTTGTCGTGCACGTGCGAGTGACAGCTCATCCTCGGCAGCGCCGTCGGTGTAGTCGAACGCCGCCTTCGGGGTCCGGCGTTTGGCGATGCGGCGCAGGTCCTCGATCGTCAGCGCGGCCGCCAGACGGCGCCGCGTCGCGTTGAGTTGTGGCTTCTTGAACTGCAGCAGGGGGGCCAGTTCACGGGGGCGCGGGACACGGCGGCGCGTCACTATGGCGCCTCCGTCCGCCGGCCGCTGCACGTGGTCATTGAACCGCACAGGTTAGCTTGTCAGACTGGCCGGTGACATGGCTAAAGACAGATCCCCTTCCGACGACCCCTTCGACCTGCAGCGCTTCGTCGACGCCCAGGAACGCGTGTACGACACGGTGCTCGACGAACTGCGCGCCGGGCGCAAACGCAGTCACTGGATCTGGTTCGTCTTTCCCCAGTTGCGTGGGCTCGGCAGGAGCCCGACGGCGCAGCGGTACGGGATCGGTTCACTCGCCGAGGCTCGGGCTTATCTCGCCCACGACGTGCTGGGTCCGCGCCTGCACGAGTGCGCCGACCTGGTCGCTCGTAGTGAGCAGTCGTCGGCCGACGTGTTGTTCGGGTCGCCGGACAACCTGAAGGTGCGGTCGTCGATGACGTTGTTCGGCAGGGCCGCCGACGACCCGGAGGTCTTCGACCGCGTGTTGGCGAAGTACTACGACGGCCAACCGGACCCGCTCACCGTCGAACTGCTCAGCGCGGAGCGATGATCAGCCAGCCGTGGGGCCCGATCTCGGTGGTGGAGACGACCTCCGAGGGCGGTGCACCGGACCCGGCGAGCACTTCACCCCGGTCGAAGCCGAGGTCGGGAAGCGAGATCGGCAGGGGCTCGTCGTCGATGTTGAGCGCGACGACCAGGGACTCGGAGCCGGCGCGACTCTGATACACGTACTGCCGGTTGGTCAGCTGCAGCGGTGAGGTGCGCGCCGCGTGCAGCCACGGGTGCCGTCGGCGCAGCCCGATCAGGAATTTGTGCAGACGGAACACGTCGGCGCCATCTTCATTGAGATCGGCTGGCGGAGAGGTGAACTCGGGTCGCACCGCGTCGTCGCCGCCGAAGCGCTCCTCCTTGATCCCGGTGTAGGCGAACTCGTCGCCGGCGTAGACGCTCGGCGTGCCACCGGTCGTCATCTGCAGCACCAACGCGTGCTCGAGGTGCCGGATGTCGTCGAGTTGGCTGGCGATCCGGGTGACGTCGTGATTGCCGACGAAGGTCATCGGCACGAAGGTGTCGAGAAACTCGTTGTGCCGCACCAGCGCCCAGTCGAGCTCGTGGAAGTTACCGTCGTTCAGCGCGCTCCACACGGCCTTCCACAGTTCGTACTGGGTGACCGAGTCGAACCCGGATGCCCGGACCCGCTGCGAGTAGTCGCCGTGGATGATCTCGGCGAGAAAGTACGCGTCGGGAAAGGTTTCGCGGACGCGCGGCAGCACCTGGGCCCAGAACGGGTCCGGCACCGCATAGGCCGCGTCCAGGCGCCACCCGTCGGCGCCGCGGCCCAACCAGTGGGTCATCACGTCGACGACGTAGTCGATCACCGCCGGGTTGTCGTGGTCGAGCGCGACGAGGTCGCCGTGGCCCTCGAAGGTGTCCACGCCGCCGCCTCGGGTGCGGAGCCAATCGGTGTTGGCGAAATCGGTTCCGACATGGTTGAACACACCGTCGAGCAGGATACGCAGGCCGCGGCGGCGGGCCTCGCCGACGAGTGTGTCGAAGTCGTCGTCGTCACCGAGCCGCGGGTCGATGCGGAAGTGGTCGGTGATGTCGTACCCGTGGGTGCGCGAGGAGAAGATCGGCCCCAGGGCGAGCCCGGACGCGCCGAGTTCGATCGCATGGTCGAGCCAGTCGACGATGCGCCGCAGCCGGTGCTCGCCGGGCCCCGGCGGTGGATCGGCGGGGTGCGCGCCGACGAAGCCGAGCGGATAGACATGCCACCAGATGACGTGCTCGACCCAGCCCGGTTCGGCGACGGCTGTGGTGTGCGACGGATCGCTCACGGCCGGAACTTCGCTTCGTAGAGGGTCCTCATCTGATCCCTGTACCCGTCTGCGGGCCCGTCCACCTCAAGACCGGGCGCGATCGTGGTGATCGGCAGCGGTGCCACGGGCGGCGGCGGCGCACCCCACTCGGTCAGCCAGCGAGTCAGCTGCTCCGAGGATGCGGCGTAGACGATGCGACCGAGCCCGACCCAGGCGTGGGCGGCCGCGCACATCGGGCAGTGCTCGCCCGAGGTGTAGACGGTGGCCACGGCGCGCTGCCCGGGCGTCAGGTGGGCCGCCGCCCAGCGGGCGATCGCAAACTCCGGATGGCGGGTGTGGTCGCCGTCCTTGACCCGGTTGCGGTCCTCGAACAGCGTGCGTCCGGTGTCGTCGACGAGAAGCGAGCCGAACGGCTCGTCGCCGTCCTCGAGCGCTTCACGCGCCAGCTCGACGCAGCGGCCGAGGCGGGCGAGGTCGTCGTCGCTGAGGGCCACGTGTCGGAGTGTACGGATCAGTCGCAGCAGGCGGGGGAGACCTCCAGCCGGCAGGCGCACGAGGCGCGGATCGGGACGTCGGCGCGCGCCGCGGCGAGTGCGAGCTGCTGACCGATGATCGCGGCCTCGGCGTCGCGGCCCAGCCGCTGCAGGCATTCGTGGTAGCCGTGCAGGCTCCACACGTTGTTCGGATGCTGGCACGGCCGGGCCAGCGTGGGATCGAGCCCGAGGTCGGCGGCGTACACCGCGGCGGCCTCCTCAACGCGGCCCTGCTCGAGCAGCAGCGCGCCGTAGGCGTGGCGGGTGGGCTGCATCCATCCCCACGGCTCGTCGTACGGTAACGCGTCGTCGAGCTCGATCGCCCGTCGCAAATGCGCGAACGCGGTGTCGTGATCGCCTGCGCGGTAGGCGATCTCGCCGTCGAGCATCGCACCGGCGATAGCGAGGATGTCGAGGACGGTGTTGTTGAACAGATACCGGCTCTCGGGGATGCGGCGGTAGGCGTCGGCGAAGGCTTCCCGCTCGGCGCGGGCCTGCTCCAGGTTGCCCTTTGCGGCGTGAGCCACTCCGCGCCCGTAGTGGATGGTCGCCACGGTGCTGCAATAGAGTTCCGCGTCCTCGGGCAGCGGTTCGGCGATCAGGTCGTCCCAGCGGCCGAACCGGACCAGCACATGTGTGCGCAACGGTACGAAGGCCTCCAGCCAGTCGGCCATCGGCGGTGACTCGATCGCCAGCACCTCCGGGGTCAGCTGGGCAGCCAGCTCGTCGGCGGCGGCGAACGCGGCGCGCGAATTACCCTCGAATATCGCCGAATACACCACGAAGTGCAGGTTGTGCGCCCGGTACAGGGAGTAGAAGTTCAGCGGGCCCTCTCGTTCGACGAATCGCCGATCCACGTGAACCGCCGCCAGATTCGACACCACCGAGTCGCGGTAGTTGCCGCACAGCACGTCGATGTGGCTGGGCATGTGCTGCAGATGGCCGGCGTCGGGCACCAGGCCGCGCAGCAGATCCGCGGCCGGCAACGCGTCCTGCGGGGTCGCCGACATCTCCATCGTGTGCAGGTAGAGGTGCAGGATGCCGGGGTGGACGCGGCCGGCGTCGGTGGCCAGCGCGTCGTCGAGGATCCGCTTGGCCGCCACTACCCGCGAGCCGGGTGCGGGTTCACCGGTTCTGGTGTCCCACAACGCCCATGCCGTCACGTTCACCAGCGCGTCGGCGGCGAGGGCCTGGACGTCGACGTCGTCGGGGTAAGCCCGCGCCAGCGCCGCCATCGCGTCGGCGTAGCGGGCACCCCCGGCCGCCAGCGCTTCGGTGTCGTCCGGATCCTCGGTGGGGAAGCGATCCTGCAGCGCGGCGATCAGGCCTTGCTCCACCGGCGACGCCCGGTTGTCCACGGCCACTTGCAGTTCCATCCTGGCGCGTGCCAGTGATGCGGCCGCGTCGACGGGATCGAAGGCCTCCCAGCCCTTGTTGTAGTTCGGTCCGATCGCGTAGGCGATGCCCCAGCGGGCGATGGCCAGGCCGGGTTCCAGTTCGAGTGCCCGCTCGAAGCAGCGGATGGCCTCTTCGTGGTTGAACGCGTAGCACCAGACCATTCCGCGGTCGAACCACACCTGCGCCTGCGGCGACGGTGTCTCAATCGGCCGGTGATAGGACCCGAGGTCGTAGTAGGTCTCGTCGCCGGGCGAGATGCTCATGCACCGCACGATAATTCACCCGGGCAGCGGTTGCGGCGGTTGCGAGCAGACATCCCGCGGCGCCCCACAACAGCAGCGTCATCAGCGGTGTCTGCGCGCCGTTGCCGCCGAAGTAGACGGTGCTGCGCAGCAGCGAGACGCCCGCGCCCTGCGGCACGATCGTGCTGAAGATGGAGTAGAACTCCGACAGCAGCGGGCGGCCGACGGGGCCCGCCGCGGCCGCGTTGCCGACGATCACGAGGAACCCCGTCAACGCCAACGAAGCGGCGGAGCCGAAGGCCGCGGCGACGCCGGTGATCGCCCCGCCGACCGCCATGGAGTACAGCCACAGCGTGCCGAAGACCTGCCACGTGTGGCCGACCAACGCCCCGAGGATCCCGTCGACGTAGAGCGTGACGCCACCTGCGAGCAGGGCGGAGTACCCGGCCAGGGTCACGGTGCGCAGCGCCAGGGTGGCGGGTGTGCGCACGGTGCCCATGAACCTGCCGAGCACCGTCGCCGCGACCGACGCGCCGATGGACAGGAAGATGACCGCGTAGAACTCGACGGTGCCCGACGGGTCGCCGGCAGATGGCGGCGCGACGTCCTCTACGACGGGGCGCAGGTCCGCCTTGGAAGCGACCGCCTCACCGACGGTTTCGGCCGCGGCGGCCACACTGCGGCCACCGCCGCCGGCCACGTAGGTCGTCATCGCACCGCCGGGATCGACGGCGAACGCCGCGTCGGCCTTGCGTTCGTAGACCTGCTGGCGGGCCGCGGCTCCGTCGGCGACCTCGGTGATCGTCAGTGCGTCGTTGCCTTTCAGGCCGTCGACGAATTGCGGCGGCCCGGCGACGGCGACCGAAAGGTTGTGCAACTGCGGTTTGGCGAACGCGCCCGAATAGCTGGCGATCATCGCGATGACGACGAGCGTCATGCCGAGCAGGGCCAGCGCGGTCATGCGCACTGCCGCGCGGTCGCGGACTCCGGAACGCTCGGCGGCGTGATGCTTACCCATGACGTGAACCTCTCGAATGCTCGGGAACGCCCAGGAGGGCGTTGACGGTGTCCAGTGCGGCGCGCACGCGGTCGCCGAGGTCGGTGGCGCTCGGGTCATCCATCCACGAACGCAGCACCTCGGTGAAGCCGCCGACCAGGAACCGGGTCACGGCCTCGGGAGCCACCCCGGCGATCGCGGTCACCGCGGGCATGGCGGCGGCGGCCATCTCCTCGCACGCCGGCGCCAGCTCGGCGCGGAACGCCGCGACGACCCGTTGGGCCACCGTGCTGGAGACGACGTGGCGGTACACCGCGCGGTGTTCGGCGACGAAGTCGAACAGTCGCAGGATGCGGGCGCGGGCGTCGCCGCCGATGTCGGCGGTCGCGGCGGCGAACGCGACGGTGACCGCCGTCGCGACGGCGTCGTCGCGGTCGGTGAAGTGCTGGTAGAACACCTGCCTGCTGACGCCGGCGCGCGCCACGACGTCGCCGACGGTCAACCCGTCGACCGGCCGTTCGTGTGCGAGCGCGAACGCCGCATCCCGGAGAAGCGCCCGGACTCTCTCCGCGCGCGGGTCGGCGCTGTGTGCGCGTGCTGCCATAGGAGCAGCCTAAGGCACTTCGTAGACAGATGACTACGAAAAGATAGGTAATCTAATGCGGCCTTGGCGGTCACTGTGACGCGCGCCTCGCCAACAACCGCCCGCGCCCACGCACCCGCCGCGGGCGATTCGACAACCCTACTGGAACGTGTTCTAGTGCTTGCGTGGTGGAGTTCACCGACATCGGGAACGTGTCGGCGGCCGAGATCGACGGGCTGCGCGGCGTTTACGGTCCGCTGGCCGATTCGGTCCGGGAGCTGATCGACGCGACGATCCGCACCGAGGTCGACGCCGACACGGTCGCGACCGTCCGCGACCAGATCGACAATGCGACGGCGGCACTGCGGTCGCGGCAGATCGACGGTGCGTTCGGCGTGCGGTTCACCTCCGAGGGCGACCAGCTGCCGTGGGGGAATCCGGTGATCGGGCTTCGCAACCCGGTCGCGCCGCCGTTGACCATCGAGCACGACGACCACGGAGGCGTTTACACCGACTTCGAGCTCGGCGCGGCCTACGAGGGCCCACCGGGACATGTGCACGGCGGGATTTCGGCGCTGATCCTCGACCATGTCCTCGGCGAGGTCGCCGCCAGCGCAGCGAGCCCCCGGTTCACGGGCACCATAACGTTGCGCTATCTGCGCCCGACTCGCCTGGGGCGGCTGCACGCAGAGGCGACGATCACCAGGACCGAGGGCATCAAGTCGTACGCGACGGGTTATCTCTCCGACGACGAAGGCGTCACCGTCGAGGCCGAAGGCGTGTTCATCCAGCCGAAGTGGGCTCGCGGATAGCGGCGATGCCCGACAGGCTGCGTGTGATCGCGGCGATCTCGGACACCAGGACGCGAGCGGCCCCGTCGTCGCCGGAGAGGCCCTCGGCCTTCTCGCGCACCTGCTGATTGGCCGCGGTCAACGCCCCGAGGTCCACGGTCCACGGTGTCCCCGGATTCGTCGGCGCTCCCCGCAGCGCGTCGACGAAATCGTCGACGGCGGCGATGAATTCGGGGGTCAACGCCGCCGGTCGCCGGTTCGGCAGGTTGGCCTCCAGCGCGGTGCACGAGATGGTGACGGCGTTGAGCGCGGTGCGATACGAGCGCAACCAGCGGCGCAGCTCCCGCGACTCCATCCGGGTGGCACCCGAGGCGGCCTCGAAACCGGCGCGGGCGCGGTAGGCGTGCTGCCACGCCGATGACACCGCGTCGTTCGGATGGTCAAGCGGATGGACATAGGCCCTGACCACCGTTGCGGCGTAATCGATCTCGGTCTTCAGCAGTTCACCGGCGCGGTGGTGCAGCCGCGTCAGCGCGTGGTCCGGCAGCGCGACGTGCGCCACGACCGCCAGCCCGCCGCCGACCACGATCGAGAACAGCCGGTCCTCGAGCGTCGCCCCCGAGGTGGCCGCGTCGATCTCGAGAAGGAAGACGACCGCCGCGGCCAGGGCAGCACTGGTGGCGATGTAGCCCGTCCTGGTCGCGGCATACGTCGCGGCGAGGCACAGCGTGGCCACCGCGGCGGCTATCCAACCAGTGGGGTGCACCAGCATCACGATGACCGACGCGACGACGACGCCGGTAGCGATGCCCGCCAGTCGGCCGACGCATCGCGTGTAGGTGTGGGCGGTCTCGGGGCGCAACACCATCAGCACGGTCAGCGCGATCCAGTAGCCGTGCGCGACGGGTGCGAACCGGTCCGCGCACGCGGCGACGGCCACTGCCGCGGACAACCGGATGGCGTGACGCAGCAGCGGCGACGTCAACGTCAGGTGCGAGCGGACGGTGGTCAGCGCGGCACGCACGGGACTGATCACGTCCGGCCGGAACAGATCGGGAAACCGCAACTCCGCCGCTTCGTGCAGCTGCTGCGAAAGCCGTTTGATCTCAGGGTTTTCCGGGTCGTCCAGCGCAGCCACCGCGGCATCCAACCGAACCAGGCCGTGCTCGGCGTTGCGCCTCGCGACATGGGTGTGGTCGGCGATCGCGTCCAGCACCTCGGCGGCGGCCGCCAGCACCCGGGAGACGTCGTCGCGCTGGCCCACCGGTGTGCCGCGCAGCGTGCGCAGCGTCGTCATGATCCGTTCGGGCAGCCGGTGCCCGCCTCGGTACGCCTCGGGTCGACGGCTGGCCTGGGTGTCGAGGAACGCATCGCGCAGCGACGGCAACAGCGGCGTGCCGGCGGGCGTCTCGTCCTGCTCGGCGGCCTTGCGCGCATCCGCGGCCAGTGCCCCGTATGCCTCGGCGAGGGCCCCGCGCTGAGCCCGCCACCGCTGCGGCGGCCACACCGCGATCAGCCCGGCCTGCAGGGCACCCGCGGCGATCGTCAGGACGGTCGGGATGAGGACCGACGACGCGGTGGGCGCAAGCGGAGGAGCGATCGCGAGCAGCGCGCCGCCGGCGGCGGCCACGAGTCCCGCATTGTTGCCGACCGCCCACTGCAGGCCCGCCCCGAAGCACCACACGGCGAGCGCGGCGACGAACGCGACGTCAAACGAGGAGAGCAGAGCCCCGAGGAAGACCGCCGCGCTCATCTGCGCGGTCACGATCAGCACGCGGGCGATCCGGCCGCCAGGGCTGTCCTGCAGCGCGACAGCGCCCGCCACCGCCGCCGCACCGGCCACCCACACAGCGGTCGCACCCGAATCCCACAGCAGCGCGATCGAGGCGACCACCAGTACGCCGAGCAAACTCCGGCAAACCGCCCCCGGTTCGGGCATGGCCGGCCGGAGGGCATCGATGACCCTGCTGCGGGTGCTCACCTACTCATTCTGACCCCTGCACCCAACCGCTCGGGGTACCACACGCGTCAATTTCGCGTTGTTGCGGCGACATAGCCGACGACCAGCCCCGAACCTGGATCGGCACCGACCCAAACATGATGTGCGACAGTGCAAACGCGCCGCCTCGCGGGATCAAGCGGGAGCCGGCGCCCTGATTTGCCTGCGGCGACGCGATTTCGGGGTTAAAGTCAGCCGACGGGGTCGGTTCGCAGCAGCGGAGGTGCCGGTGGCGGATATCGCTATCGCGCGAGAATCCGTAGCCGAGGATGACCCGCAGGTCCGAATCACCGACACCCCGTCTCATGAGAACCACTGAGCTGCACCGTGCGCGTCGGCGCCGGGCCTACGAAGGGAATCGTCATGAGCACGGCGGCCGAGCGAGCAGCGCAACTCGAACTGGTGGCCCGATTGAAGTCGGCCTATCCCGAACTGCCGGATGCGCCGACACCGGATCTCCTCGACCACGACCGGATCACCGCATATCTCAAACCCGTCCATGACGTCGGCGGTGAACCGGACGCGCCGATGAAGTACGAGAACAAGCAGTACGAGCTCTGGGAGCACATGACGTACGTCATCTGCGAAGTTCTGGCGTGGCGCGGTATCTGGCTCTCCGAGG
This sequence comes from Mycobacterium sp. E136, assembly GCF_001666865.1. Lineage (NCBI taxonomy): Bacteria > Bacillati > Actinomycetota > Actinomycetes > Mycobacteriales > Mycobacteriaceae > Mycobacterium > Mycobacterium sp. E136. The sequence continues at coordinate 5,317 of NZ_LZJE01000100.1, read as the reverse complement.
AACGCCGCCGCATCGGCAACGTCGACGTGGGCAGGGCCGAGTATTTGGGGCTTCCGTATTACGGCCGCTGGTTGTTGGCCGTCGCTCGGGTCCTGGTCGAGAAGCATCACATCGGCCTGACCGAGTTGAGCGAACGGATGGCCGAGGTCAAGGCGCGCTACGAGGGCGGCCTGGCGGGCAAGAAGTTGGAAGCCAAGCCCAAATTCGAGGGCGACGGGTCGGACGTCAAACGCAACGCCCATCACAAACACGCGGTGGGCAAGGGCGACCCGCAGGTGTACGCCGGGCAGGCCGGCGACCCGAAGTTCAAGGTCGGCGACGCGGTCATCGTGCGCGAACTGCCGGTCATCTTCTACACCCGGACCCCGGAGTACGTGCGCGGGGCGCGCGGCGAGATCGCGACCGTCGCGTACGAAAGCCCGACGGCCGAGGACGAGACCTGGGACCGCCCGGCCAAACCGGAATGGTTCTACGTCGTGCGGTTCAACATGTCGGAGTTGTGGCACGGCTACACCGGCACCGGCGACGACGTCATTCAGACCGAGATTCCCGAGCACTGGCTGGAGGCCGCCAAATGACACATCACGACCACGACCACGATCACGACCACGAGCGCACCGTCGCGCCGATGGTCGACGAGATCACAGACTTCGAAGTGCTCGAGATCGCGTTGCGTGAACTGTGCATCGAGAAGGGCATCTTCACCGCCGAGGAGCACCGCCGCTTCACCGAGTTCGCCGAACAGATCGGGCCCACTCCCGCCGCGACGCTGGTCGCCAGGGCGTGGCTGGATCCGGAGTTCAAGAAGCTCGCGTTGGCCGAACCCATGACCGCCAGCAAGGAGGTCGGCGTCGACTGGATGGAGCCTACGGGGTTCGGAACACCCAGCGACTTCACAGCTTTCGAGATCCTCGCGGATACGCCGACGCTGCACAACGTGATCGTGTGCGCCCTGTGCTCCTGCTATCCCCGGCCCATCCTGGGCAACTCGCCGGAGTGGTATCGCACGCCCAACTACCGCAGGCGGATGGTCCGCTGGCCGCGTCAGGTGCTGGCGGAGTTCGGCCTGTATCTGCCCGACGACGTCACGGTCCGCGTGCAGGACTCCAACCAGAAGCACCGGTTCATGGTGATGCCCATGCGCCCCGCAGGCACCGAGGATTGGACCGAGGAGCAACTCGCCGAGATCATCACCCGCGACTGCCTGATCGGGGTCGCCCTACCGAAACCGGGCGTCACCACCAATGTCATCACCGACACCCGTCCCGCCGTTCACCCCGCCTCGGAAGCATGAGCGGCACACCGGATCCCGGCATCGAGCAGACGACGGTCGCCCCGCTCGAAGAGATCGTCGAGCGCAATCAGGTCTGGCCGCGGATGGCGGCGAAGTACGGGGTGGAAAACCCTGTGCCGCCGTGGAAGACGAGTCTGGACGGGCTGTGCGACGCGCTCGACCGGGCGGCATGCGATGCCGACATCCCGGACTTCAAGGCGCGCCGCGACGAAGAGGACGCCCTGACCGCGACGCGCTACGCCCAGTTGCCCTATCCCGAGAGCCAACTGGTGTCGTTGGCGCACTCGCTGGTGGCCCGCGGCGTTATCGACGAGAACGAGTTGAGGCAACGGCTGGCCAGTATCCGCGAGCGGTTGGAAGCCTGACCGGCGCGGCACGCTAGGTTCGCCCCGTGGAGAAAGTCATCGTCACGCTGCGGGCTGCCCTGTCCGAAAATGGGGCCGACGACGCGTGGTGTTCGCGGGTGCGCGAACAGGTCGTGCCGGATCTGCTGGACCTCGGGATCCCGGGGCTGGCGCTGAACGTGCGCGACGGCGTGGTGCGCGACTCTCTGATGACCCTGACGACGCTCGACCCGCCGGTGGTCGGTTTCGTCAGCCTCTGGACTCAGCAGTCTTACGGCGATCAGATGAACGCTGCGCTCGCACGGCTGCGGCAGGAGGCCGACGTGGTGGCGGCCTATCTGGTCACCGAATCGGTCCCGATGGCGCCACCGCACACCGCGCCGGGGGAGCGGACCGACGGGTTCGCCAATGTCGCGCTGCTGCGCAGACCCGCCGAACTCGACGAGCCGACGTGGTTGCGGCGCTGGCACATCGACCACACGCCCGTGGCCATCGAGACCCAGTCGACGTTCGGATACACGCAGAACGCGGTGGTGCGGGCGTTGACGCCGGACGCACCGCCGATCTCGGCGATCGTCGAGGAACTGTTTCCCTCCGCGGCCCTGGCCGACCTGCACGCGTTCTTCGACGCGGCAGACGACGACGAGTTGCGCGAGCGGATGGACCGCATGGTGACCAGCACGGCCGCCTTCGGTGCCAACCGCGACGTCGACACGGTTCCCACCAGCCGCTACGTGTACCGCACACCGTTCGCGGAAAGCGCTGTTGCGCAGGAGGTTCGATGACAACACTCGACGAGGCCGTCGCGCTGGCCGCCGCCGACAACGGCCTGGCCGTGGTGTCGACACTGCGCGGCGACAACACCATTCAGGCCTCACTGGTCAACGTGGGCAAGCTGACGCACCCGGACAGGGGCGCACCAGTGCTCGGGTTCGTCACCTACGGCAAGGTCAAGCTGGCGAACCTTCGCGCCCGCCCACAGCTGGCGGTGACCTTCCGCCAAGGCTGGCAGTGGGCGACCGTCGAGGGTGAGGCCGAGATCGCCGGGCCCGACGATCCGCAGCCGTGGCTCACCGATCCCGACCGGTTGCGGCTGCTGCTGCGCGAGGTGTTCGAGGCCGCGGGCGGAACCCACGACGACTGGGCCGAATACGACCGCGTGATGGCCGAGCAGCGCCGCACCGTGGTGCTCATCGCACCCACCCGGGTGTACAGCAACGGGTAACGCTTAATCTGCTGCCGTGGCTGAAACGACCCTGCGGATCGACGACGAGAACCGCGTCCGCACCCTGACCCTCAACCGGCCCGACGTGCTCAACGCGTTCAACGAGGAGCTGTATCTCGCGACCGCGACCGCTCTGCGACAGGCTGCCGACGATGAGGACATCGCCGTTGTCGTGCTCACCGGTGAGGGACGGGCGTTCAGCGCGGGCAACGATCTGGTCGAGATGCAAAGGCGCATCACCGATCCCGCGTTCAACGAACAGGGCTCTCACTTCACCGCGATGATCGACGCGCTCGCCGATTTCCCGAAACCGTTGATCTGCGCGGTCAACGGCGTCGGAGTCGGTATCGGCGCAACGATTCTCGGCTACGCCGACCTGGCCTTCATGGCGACGACGGCGCGGCTCAAGACGCCGTTCACAAGCCTCGGCGTGGCCCCGGAGGCGGCGTCGTCGTACCTGCTGCCGCGCCTGGTCGGCCGGCAGAACGCGGCGTGGCTGCTGATGTCGTCGGAATGGGTGGATGCGGATGAGGCGCACCGGATGGGCCTGGTGTGGAAGGTGTGCCCACCCGAGGACCTATTGGCCGAAACCCGCCGTCACGCCGAGATTCTGGCGTCTCGGCCGATCGCCAGTCTCATGGCCGTCAAGCAGACGATGACGGCGCCGACCCGCGAGGGCATCGCCGCCGCGACGGCGAGGGAGAACGAACAGTTCGCGGTCCTGATGGGCGCCGCGGCGAACGCGAGCGCGCTGGCCGACTTCACCGGCAAGCACGGACCGCAGTAGCGCCGCTTCAGCGACTCACCGCTTTGGGTGCCGCACCGTCGACCTCGCAATGCGCGGCGATGATGGCCCGCAGAGTGCGCCGGCAGCGCCCGCAGTCGCCGCCGGCCCCACAGGCCTCGGCAACCTGTTTGGACGTCCGCGCGCCGTTGGCGACGCACTCGGTGACGTCGTGGCTGGTGATCCCCATACACAGGCAGACAAACATGGCGCCCCCGTCAACCCTGCTCGTCGATGGTCATCAAGTGGGCGAAGCGGCCGATGAAGTGGGTGGGGTAAGGACCCATCCCGACGTTCGACATCCACTCCGCCGCGGCATCCGGGTGGTCGATCCAGTGCCTGGCGGCGGTCTCGTCCTCGATTTCCTGCAAGATCATGACCTCGTGCCCGTCGTCGAGCGCGCGGTAGACCCAGACCTTGCGCACCCCGCCGCGCTTGAAGCGTTCGACGCCGTCGTGGATCTTGACCATCAGCGCCGACACGTCTTCCACCGACGACATGACGCCCACGACCACCCGGCCGACGTGGTCGGCGGGCGACGGGGGATAGAGGTCGATCTTTTCGACCACCTCGCCGCCGAAGATCGGCGGGATGTCGTCGACGCCGGCGACGTTGAACCACTCGAAGACCGCGGAGGATTGCAGCACCTCGCGAATTGATTTGGCGTTGCGAATTCCAATTGTCACGAGGACGCGGCTGGGCTCCCAAATCGATTCGTACACCACGAGATGGTGGGCGCCTATCGACTGCAGATTATCCCGACGCTTTTTCAGCCATTTCCACATTCGCTCGACGTCGGCGACGCGAAAGTCGCACGCGAGAATCAATGAGTGCAGATCGTACTGACCCATCGAATCGCCCTGTCTCCCTCGCGGCCTCGGCAACGGTTAGCAGAGTCTAACCTTACTTAGCCTAGGCAGTCCAGACTAGGCCCCCGATCTGCGTCTCGAGACGCCGGACCGGTTGACAATTCGCTCCAAAACACGCCCCACGCAAGGATCAAAGCGAGCTTGCGGGAGGTAACTGCACTAGCGTGGAAGGTGCACCACCGACAGCGAAGCTTGATCAGCCCTCAAGTGCCTAGGAGCGACCATGCAAGGCGATCCGGACGTCCTCAAACTGCTCAATGAGCAATTGACGAGCGAGCTCACGGCCATTAATCAGTATTTCCTGCATTCGAAGATGCAGGCCAATTGGGGCTTTACCGAACTCGCCGAATACACGCGTAAAGAGTCATTCGAAGAAATGAACCATGCGGAGTCCATCACGAACCGCATTCTGCTTCTCGACGGCCTTCCGAACTATCAGCGACTGTTCTCGTTGCGGATCGGCCAGACCCTGCGCGAGCAGTTCGAGGCCGACCTCGCCATCGAGTACGAGGTGCTGGAACGCCTGCGGCCGGGCATCATCATGTGCCGCGAGAAGGGCGACGCCACCTCGGCCACGCTGCTCGAGAAGATCCTCGACAACGAGGAAGACCACATCGACTACCTCGAGACGCAGCTGCAACTGATGGACAAGCTGGGCGAGGAACTCTACTCGGCCCAGTGCGTCTCGCGCCCACCGACCTCGCTCTAGCCACACCTCAATCTCCGCGAGCGTGCATTGCTCCTATGTCAAGCGGCGATGCGATGGTCGGTATTTCCGGCGTTGCGGTGGGTGTGTTCGTC
>NZ_LZJE01000099.1:0-14592 GCF_001666865.1 Mycobacterium sp. E136 | reverse complement strand
GTCGCTGGAGGCGGCGCTGCGGTGTGACGGGACGCATCGGATGGCGGGCATGCTCGACACCGCGCTGCAGTCCGGCCAGCGGACCGTCGCCACGCGCGTACGCCGAGAACGCCAGCAGCACGAGGGCCTCGGCGCGCCACTGCTCCGGGAGCCGCCGCGAGAGCTCCGCCCACAACGCCTCGGCCTGGGGCGCGCGCTCGCCGACCGCGAGAGCGTAGAGCGTGTCACGGACCTGCAGATCGGTCAGAGCCGCCGCGATCCGGACCAGCGTCTCGTCGGGCAACTCGGCGCCGTCGGCGACACGGGTGGCCGCCGCCATCACCGCCTCGATGTCGCGGCAGGCGTCGGCGTCCGATCGCGCCGCTCGCGCATCGTCGATGCGGCCGGCCAGAGTGTCCGCGTGGGCGGGGTCCCTGACCGCGATGACGTCCTGAAGTTCGCCGCGCCGGGCATAGAGCCTGCGCCCGTCTAGCACAGCGGCCATGGCCAGCGGCGACGCGGCCGGGTCGTCCACGGTGCCCAACGCGCCGCAGCCGTCGACGCAGTGCCAACGGCCGCCGGCCGCGATCCGGTCGACGACATGGGCAGCGAGCAGTTCTATGCCCCGGTCGGCGAGTGCGGAGGCCAGCATCGCGGCCAACTCGCGGTACTCGTCGTTGCAGAGTCGGCAACCCGCGCCGTCCTCGTCCACGACGACGGCGATCGCCGCGTCCGGTCGTGCGGACGCGGCGACCTCGGCGATGTGCTCCACCGATTCGGGCAGCTCGTCGGAGAGGTCGACCCGCATCACGCAGCCCAGGGCGCCGCGGTCCACCGTCACGAGCACGAGGGACTTCTCCGGGACGAAGCCGAGGACGGCGGGCAGGGCGGCGATCAGGACCGCCGGGCGGTCGAGGTGGAAATCGGGTGATGGTGAGGTCGTCATGGGCCGACCTTCCCCGCCCGCTCGGACGGCGATCGCCCATCGACGGCCCAGGTCCGCCCCGCTGTGGATCAATCCCGTGTTGGGGATGATTTCGGCCTCGGTTGAGGCCAGTCGGCGTGCGGAAATCGTCCAACCGGCGTACATCTTGTTGCCATGGCTTCCATGCTCGAATACGACCTCGTCGTCATCGGTTCGGGACCCGGCGGGCAGAAGGCGGCGATCGCCGCGGCCAAGCTCGGTAAGACGGTCGCGGTCATTGAGCGGGGCCGGATGCTGGGCGGCGTCTGCGTCAACACCGGGACCATCCCCTCCAAGACGCTGCGCGAGGCGGTCGTGTACCTCACCGGCATGAGCCAGCGCGAGCTGTACGGCGCCAGCTACCGCGTCAAGGAGAAGATCACACCGGCCGACCTGCTCGCGCGCACCAGTCACGTGATCGGCAAGGAGCAGGACGTCGTCCGCTCGCAGCTGATGCGCAATCGCATCGACCTCATCCAGGGCCATGGCAGGTTCATCGACCCGCACACCGTGCTGGTCGAGGAACCGACCCGCGGTGAGCGCACCATGGTCAGCGGCGAGTACATCATGATCGCCACCGGCACCAAGCCGGCCCGGCCCGCAGGCGTCGAGTTCGACGAGGACCGCGTGCTGGACTCCGACGGGATCCTCGACCTCAAGTCGCTGCCCTCGACGATGGTCGTGGTCGGCGCCGGCGTGATCGGCATCGAGTACGCCTCGATGTTCGCCGCACTCGGCACCAAGGTCACCGTCGTGGAGAAACGCGACAACATGCTCGACTTCTGTGACCCCGAGATCGTCGAGGCGCTCAAATTCCACCTGCGCGATCTCGCGGTGACGTTCCGGTTCGGCGAGGAGGTGACCGCCGTGGACGTCGGCGCCGCGGGCACGGTCACCACGCTGGCGAGTGGTAAGCAGATCCCCGCCGAGACGGTGATGTACTCCGCGGGCAGGCAGGGCCAGACCGAGCACCTCGACCTGGAGAACGCGGGCCTGCAGACCGACGCGCGCGGCCGCGTCGACGTCGACAGCAACTTCCAGACCAAGGTCGATCACATCTACGCCGTCGGCGACGTGATCGGTTTCCCCGCGCTGGCGGCGACGTCGATGGACCAGGGCAGGCTGGCGGCCTATCACGCGTTCGGCGAGCCGGCCAAGGGCATGACCGACCTGCAGCCGATCGGCATCTACTCGATCCCGGAGGTGTCCTACGTCGGTGCCACCGAGGTCGAGCTCACCCGCAACGCAATCCCCTACGAGGTCGGGGTGTCGCGCTACCGCGAGTTGGCCAGGGGGCAGATCGCCGGCGACTCGTACGGCATGCTCAAGCTGCTGGTGTCCACCGACGACCTCAAGCTGCTCGGCGTGCACATCTTCGGCACCAGTGCCACCGAGATGGTGCACATCGGCCAAGCGGTGATGGGGTGCGGCGGGACCGTCGAATATCTTGTCGACGCGGTGTTCAACTACCCCACCTTCTCCGAGGCCTACAAGGTCGCGGCGCTGGACGTGATGAACAAACTGCGCGCACTCAACCAGTTCCGCACCTGACCGGCCGATCTCGGCAAACAATTTCGTCGCTTCGGGCATGGGATGCCGGGCAGTGGGAACGCAACGTGCGCGAGACTAGTTGTCACTGTAAGAAGACGTTCACGGTCTGGCACCACTGCGAGGAGGCGAGGCTCATGGCTGACAACGCTGGTAACCCGGAGCAGCACTACCAGCCTGACCAATCAGGCATGTACGAGTTGGAGTTCCCCGCGCCCCAGCTGTCGTCCAAGGACGGCCGCGGGCCGGTGCTCATCCACGCCCTCGAAGGCTTCTCCGACGCCGGGCGCGCCATCCGGCTGGCCGCCCAGCATCTGAAGGACACCCTCGACACCGAGTTGGTGGCGTCGTTCGCGATCGACGAGCTGCTCGACTACCGGTCACGGCGCCCGTTGATGACGTTCAAGACCGACCATTTCACCAACTACGAGGACCCCGAGCTCAACCTGTACGCGATGCGTGACAGCGTCGGAACCCCGTTCCTGCTTCTGGCGGGCATGGAACCGGACCTGCGTTGGGAGCGGTTCATCACCGCCGTGCGGCTGCTGGCCGAACAGCTCGGTGTGCGCCGCGTCGTGGGCCTGGGCACCATTCCGATGGCGGTGCCGCACACCCGTCCCATCACGATGACCGCGCACTCCAGCGACAAGGAACTGATTTCCGATCACCAGCCGTGGATCGGCGAAGTGCAAGTCCCCGCGAGCGTGTCCAACCTGCTCGAGTTCCGGATGTCGCAGCACGGGCACGAGGTCGTCGGCTTCACCGTCCACGTGCCGCACTATCTGGCGCAGACCGACTATCCCGCGGCGGCCGAGGCGTTGCTGGCCGAGGTCGCCAGGAACGCGTCGCTGCAGTTCCCGCTCGAGGCGCTGGTCGCGGCGGGCGCGGAGGTGCTCACAAAGATCAACGAGCAGGTCGAGCAGAGCCCCGAGGTCGCGCAGGTCGTTGCGGCCCTCGAGCGCCAGTACGACGCGTACATGACGGCCCAGGAGAACCGGTCGCTGCTGGCCAGCGACGAGGACCTGCCCAGCGGAGAAGAGCTCGGCGCCGAATTCGAGCGGTTCCTCGCCCAGCAAGCCGAGAAGAAGGGCAAGGACCGCTTCGAGGACGGCGACGACGCCGGATGACGAACGTCGCCCGGTGAATGGGCGACTCGAGGCGCGAGGTTGACGGCGGCCCGCTAAGTTGGCGCAATGGCGCCGCGAAAGCCGAACCTTCGCCCCGTGCGGGATCTGACGCCCGTCCTGCAGTTTCGCACCATCCACGGATACCGGCGCGCGTACCGCGTGGCGGGCTCCGGACCGGCGATCCTGCTGATCCACGGCATCGGCGACAACTCCACCACGTGGGAGACGGTCCAGTCGAAGCTTGCTCAGCGATTCACGGTCATCGCGCCGGACCTGTTGGGCCACGGCAAATCCGACAAGCCGCGCGCGGACTATTCGGTCGCCGCCTACGCCAACGGAATGCGCGACCTGTTGAGCGTGCTCGACATCGACCACGTCACCGTGATCGGCCATTCGCTCGGTGGCGGGGTGGCCATGCAGTTCGCCTACCAGTTCCCCCAGCTCGTCGACCGGCTCATCCTCGTCGGCGCCGGCGGGGTCACGCGTGATGTGAACATCGCGCTGCGGTTCGCCTCGCTGCCGATGGGCAGTGAGGCGCTGGCGCTGCTGCGGCTGCCGTTCGTGCTGCCCGCATTACAGGTGGTGGGCCGCGTCGCCGGCGGGGTGATCGGATCGACCGGCCTCGGTCGCGATCTGCCTCAGGTGTTGCGCATCCTCAACGATCTTCCCGAGCCGACGGCGTCTTCGGCGTTCGCGCGGACGCTGCGCGCGGTCGTCGATTGGCGCGGCCAGGTGGTGACCATGCTGGATCGCTGCTATCTGACACAATCGGTTCCGGTTCAGCTGATCTGGGGCAGCTGCGACGCCGTGATCCCCGTCAGCCACGCGCGGATGGCCCACGCAGCGATGCCGGGGTCGCAATTGGAAATCTTCGACGGCTCCGGCCATTTCCCGTTCCACGACGACCCCGAACGCTTCGTCGAGGTGGTCGAGAAGTTCATCGACGGCACCGAACCGGCGGTCTACGACCAGGAGTATTTGCGCGGGCTGCTGCGGGCGGGGATCACCGAGAACGCGATCTCCGGTTCGGCCGACACGCGGGTCGCGGTGCTCGACGCGATGGGCACCGACGAGCGCAGCGCGACCTGATCTCCCACCCACCGCGACCGCGCCACCCTCACGCCGATAGCAAGTAGCATCGGCCCCATGGCCATCGACGTGACGGTGTTGCGAGTCTTCACCGACCCTGACGGCAACCACGGAAACCCTCTCGGTGTCGTCGACGCCAGCACCGTCGACTCGAATGATCACCAGCGGATCGCAACCCAATTGGGTTACAGCGAAACCATATTCGTCGATCTGCCGGCCCCCGGCACGAACACAGCACACGCACGCATCTACACGCCGGCCGTCGAACTGCCCTTCGCCGGACATCCCACCGTCGGCGCGGCGTGGTGGCTCCGCGAGCAGGGCGCGCCCGTGCACACCTTGCGCGTTCCCGCCGGCATCGTCCAGATCGCCTACAGCGACGACCTCACCTCTGTTCAGGCCCGCGCGGAGTGGGCACCCGAATTCGCCATCCACGACACCGGCTCGGTGGACGAGCTTCTCGCCCTCGACCCGTCGGACTATCCCGACGACATCAACCACTACGTGTGGACGTGGACCGACAGGGACAAGGGTGAGCTGCGGTCCCGGATGTTCGCGACCGACCTCGGCGTGCCCGAGGACGAAGCCACCGGCGCCGCCGCCGTGCGGATCACCGACTACCTGAGTCGCGACCTGAGGATCGTGCAGGGCAAGGGTTCACACATCTACACCGAGTGGAGCCCCGAGGGCTGGGTACGCGTCGCCGGTCGCGTGGTCAGCGACGGCATCAAGCAGATCGACTGACCAACACACCGTGCCGTAGGTTGCCAGACAACCCGGTCGGCTCAGCTGGCCGTGGGTTGCGGTGAGTTTCGATGCGCCCGCAGGTCCTCGATCTCCCGCTCGAAGTCCTCGGCCGACGTGAACCCGCGATACACCGAGGCGAAGCGCAGGTAGGCGACCTCGTCGAGATCGCGTAGCGGCCCGAGGATGGCGAGGCCGACTTCGTGGCTGGGCACCTCGGGCGATCCCGAGGCGCGCACGGCGTCCTCAACCTGCTGTGCCAGCAGGTTCAACGCGTCCTCGTCGACCTGGCTGCCCTGGCAGGCGCGGCGCACTCCTTTGATGACCTTCTCGCGGCTGAACGGCTCGGTGACGCCGCTGCGCTTGACGACGGCCAGAACGGCGGTCTCCACCGTGGTGAACCGACGACCGCATTCCGGACAGGACCGGCGGCGCCGGATGGCCTGGCCCTCATCGGTTTCACGCGAGTCCACCACGCGCGAATCCGGGTGACGACAGAACGGACAGTGCATCACCGCTCCTTCGCCGCGCCAACAAACGACCAACTCGAACCTCTCCGAGCGTACCTGCGAGGGGTTGCGATGGCCCAGCACCGCGCTGAACGGCACGTAGTCGAGCGATCTGAGCGATCTGTCGGTGAACACGCCTGCGCACCAAGTCGTTTGCCGGCGACTCTGACGTCAGCCGACCGGGGCGATCAGCGTCTGCCCGGCATCGACCGACGACGAGTCGAGCTGGTTGAGCTCGCGGATCCGGTCCATCACCTGGCCCACGGGAGCGTCGGGCGCCACCCGCAGCGCCACCTGCTGCAGACTCTCCCCTGACTGGACCTGCACCACCGCGAGCCGGCTCGGCACCGCGGCCGAGGTGGTCCCCACCACGCCGCCGAACTGTGCGACGAGGCCGAGCCACACCGTGATTCCCGCCGCCACCAGGGACAGCAGCACCGTGGTGACCGGGGTGATCGGCCGACGCCGGTGCGAAGCACGCGACATCATCACGCCGGTTCCGCGATAACGCACCGCGGCCCCTGCCGGTCGGACCGTGGAGGGCCGCCGACGGGCGCGAACCGGCCGGTAACCGGTGCTGACCACGCGCGTGGGCGGAAATTCGTGGGTGTCGAGTACGGTCATCTTCCTGCCTTCCGGTCCGCTGCCTTCGCTCTTGTGTTCGAACATACTCGATCACATGTTCGAAAGATAGAACGTGTGATCGAACTGTTGTGAAACGATAAATCGGGCCACCGACAAAAAATCGCCTTGGAATCGCGCAGGCCGCACCGGGGCGACACGCCTCGAACAAATGTTTGATTAATCGGATGTCGCGGGTTACATTCGGCGGCATGGACTCGAGCAGCGATAACCCGGAAGGCGCCGGCGCGGCCCGAACCCTGGACCCGGGGCTCACCGAACGCCAGCGCACCATCCTCGACGTGATCCGCGCCTCGGTCACCAGTCGCGGCTATCCCCCGAGCATCAGGGAGATCGGCGACGCGGTCGGATTGACCTCCACCTCTTCGGTCGCCCACCAACTGCGCACGTTGGAGCGCAAGGGCTATCTGCGCCGCGACCCCAACCGGCCGCGCGCCGTCGACGTCCGCGGCGCCGACGACCATGTGACGCCGATCGTCGGCACCGATGTCGCCGGCTCCGACGCGCTACCGGAGCCGACGTTCGTGCCTGTGCTGGGACGCATCGCCGCCGGCGGGCCGATCCTGGCCGAGGAGGCCGTCGAGGACGTCTTCCCGCTGCCGCGCGAACTGGTCGGCGAAGGCTCGCTGTTCCTGCTCAAGGTCGTCGGCGACTCCATGGTGGACGCCGCGATCTGCGACGGCGACTGGGTGGTCGTGCGTCAGCAGAACGTCGCCGACAACGGCGACATCGTGGCCGCGATGATCGACGGCGAAGCCACAGTCAAGACCTTCAAACGCACGCGCGGCCAGGTCTGGCTGATGCCGCACAATCCGGCGTTCGATCCGATCCCCGGTAACGACGCCGCGGTGCTGGGCAAGGTCGTCACCGTCATCCGGAAGATCTAGTCGGCGCGGACGAATCCGTTCGTCCGGGCGAATTCCTCACTCGAGAACCAGATCTCGGCGTCTACCTCGTCGTAGTCGGCGGCGGTGGGCAGCCAGTAGCGACCCGACTGGGTGTCCGCCTTGATCGGATATCCCTCGGGCGCCTCCCCTGAACCGCCGACCGGTAACCGGAAGGCGGGGCTGGGTACCTCGGGTTCGTCTATGACGATCCTTGCGTGGCGGCCCGTGTCGGTCAGCGAATCCCGTTGTCGCGGTGCGGGTTCACTCGGCTCGGCCGGGACATCGACGTCTTCGGTGACATCGAGGTCTTCGGCCGCGGTATCGAATTCGTCAGGCTCATCGTGCTCGCCGGTCGTCTCGTCGTGGCCGGCAGTCAGACGCCCCGCAGCGATCGCGGCTTCCTCCGAGGCCGGAATGCGTGTGGGCGCGGTGTCGACGTTGTCGGGGTTCTCCTCGTCTTCACCGATGCCGGCCGATTCCGAAGGCTCGCCGAAGCTCTGGGACGGCGCCTCCCACGGGCTACCCGGCGAGTCGGCCGACTCCCCCGGTGCGGAAAGGGCCCCCAAACCCTCTGTGGCGTACCGATCGCCGAACATCGCGGCCGACGGATCCCCACCGTTGGACAGGTGTTCGTCCGAACCCGGTGTGGCGTAGGCGTGTTCGGCGTCGGAGCCGTACGTGTCGTCGTACCGGCCGTCGACCGCTCCCGGGCGATCGACATCCGGGCGGCGCCTGTTGCGCATCGTCGCGAACGCGACCAGGCCGACCAACACGATCACCGGCACGATCACCAGCAGCCACCACCAGCTGAAGGTGAACCAGTTCCTGTCTCCGCCGGAATCCGATGAGCGTTGAGTGCCCGGCGTTTCGGACTTCTGCTCGGCAGGCACCTCGAGGCCGGCGAGCTCCCCGGCGAGATTGGGTGGTTCGGTGCTGAACTCGCCGGTCTTGCGATTCCAGGAGACGACCCCACCGCTGAACCGCTGCGTGACGACGTCACCCTTCTCGGTCTGGTCGGCCATCGGCGCGCCGAGCGTGCCCTCCGCGCCGTCGAGCTTGTCCCAGGCCGCACTCATCGCGCCGCGCACCAGTACCGCGCCGTAGTCGGGCGTCCAGAAGATCACCGGCTTGTCATCGGCGGCGAAACGGGACATGCGGCTGGCGGTGGGCAATCCGCCGTCGCTCTCGCTGGAGACCGGGAACCCGAGGTCTCCTTCGGGGCCGCCGAGGCTCTCGTACTTGGCCAGGACCTGACCGGTGACGACTCGCGCGCCTGTCTGCGGACTGTAGAAGATCTTGCCGCCGGCGAAGTTCTGGCCCAAGCCATCCTTGCCGATCGGATACGCGGGCCCCTCCGCGGCGCCCAACGGCCCCAGTGGGCCGCCTGCCGCACGGCGCGCCGCGTTGATCGCGGAAGTGGCATCACCCGGTACCTGCAGGTCCGCCAACTGTCCCGCGAGATCGGGCGGCACGGTGGTGAACTTCTTGTCGCGAGTGTTGTAGGTGATCTCGCCGCCCGTGAACTTCTGGGTGACGAGATCACCGCGGTACGACTCGTCGTCGGCCGGCACACCAAGCGTTCCGGTGGACCCGCCCAACTTGTCCCACGCGGCGTTGATCGGTCCGCGGACCACCCGCGCGCCGGTGTCGGGCGTCCAGAAGATCACCGGGTTGTCACTGGCGCTGAACGTGACGTTGAAGCTGCCCGGGGCACGCCCGGGGCCGTCGTCCATGGTAGGGAATCCGAGGTCGCTGTCGGCGGGCCCGCCTAGCGAATCGTACTTCTCCAGGATCGCACCCCGCATGATGTGAGCGCCGGTATCGGGGGTGAAGAAGATCTTGCCGCCGGCGAAGTTCTGCGCGAATCCGTCGCCCACTTCGTACACGTCGCCCTGCCGTGGGCCCAGGGGGCCGCCGTCTCCGCCGCTGGCGTCGAACGCCGCCGTGATCGCGGCGTTGGCCGCATCGGATTCCGGCGACGCGCTCACCACCGGCGCCAGCAATAATGCGACGGCGCCCACGAGCAGACCGATCGCCATTCGACCCAACACCGAGGTGCCCCGGCCGTTCTGCCCGATCATTCGACCTCCCGGGTCGGCACGAAATTTCGCTCGAAGAATTCGCACCCGTCCTCTATCCGTCGTCAGACGCCAATAACCAACGAACACGCCGATCTTGGGAAGAAAATACCTGCCGATACTCCATTCGCTGTGGATAACCCCGCCGTGCCGCCCGGATTAATCGCGGCGCCACCAAGGCTATTTGCATCCACAACGGCCGTGACGGCATCGCAAATAGTTTGCACACCGCAGACGAGAATGACGGACGGCCGCCGAGTATTTGCCCAAATATCGGTAGCCACCAGGCAATGTTTGCGCCGATCGATGCGACTTGCGCGCGCGATTGTGGCACTAATGGCATTCGCTATCGCTGAGGCGGTTCACGCCGACCCGGCCGTTTCCGAGCCGCAGGTCGCCCGCACCTAAACTGACGCCATGCCCGCCCCGGTCAGCCTGACGCACTGGGGCGCCTTCGCCGCCGAGATGCGAGACGGCGACATCGCCGCGGTCAGTCCGTTCGAGGGCGACGCCGACCCCTCACCTCTGCTGGGCAATCTGCCCGGATCTCTTCGACATCGGGCACGGATAGCGACACCCGCCGTTCGGCGGGGTTGGTTGCGCGGCGGCCCGGGTCCGACCACGCGCCGCGGGAACGACGAATTCGTGGCCGTCACATGGGATGAGTTGACCGAACTGCTCGCCGATGAATTGCGCCGCGTCGTCGATTCGCACGGAAACGGGGCGATATTCGGCGGCTCGTACGGCTGGTCCAGTGCAGGCCGGTTCCACCACGCCCAGAGCCAGGTGCACCGGTTTTTGAACCTCCTTGGCGGATACACGTTTTCCCGGCACTCCTACAGCCTCGGTGCCACAGGGGTGATCATGCCGCGCGTCGTCGGCACGCACGACGACCTGTTCAAGCGGTCGACCTCCTGGGAGGTCATCGTCGAGCACACCGAACTCCTCGTGTGCTTCGGTGGGTTGTCGCTGAAGAACACGTCGATCAACCACGGCGGCACCACCGCCCATCCGGCGCGAGATGCGCTGCGGCGGTACCGCGCCCGTGGCGGGCAGATCGTGTCGTTCTCACCGCTGCGCGACGACGTCGACGGAGAATGCGAATGGTTCGCGCCGGTGCCCGGGACCGATGTAGCGATCATGCTGGCGCTCGCATACGTACTCGCGACCGAGAGACTCGCGGACCGAAACTTTCTGAGCACGTACTGCACCGGTTACGAACGTTTCGAGCGGTATCTACTCGGGGCCGACGACGGTGTGCCGAAGACTCCGCGGTGGGCGTCGGCGATCTCCGGCATCGCCGCCGACGACATCGCCCAGTTGGCTCGGCGGATGTCCGAGCACCGCACGATCGTCACTGTCAGCTGGTCGCTGCAGCGAGTGCGGTACGGCGAACAAGCGCCGTGGATGGGCCTGACGCTGGCCGCAATGCTGGGGCAGATCGGCCTTCCCGGCGGCGGTTTCGGGCACGGCTACGGCTCGATGAACGAACCCGGCCTGCCACCGCTGCGGTGCGGACTGCCGAGGCTGCCGCAGGGCATCAACCCCGTACGGTCGTTCATCCCCGTGGCCGCAATCAGCGATCTGTTGTTGCGCCCCGGCGAACCGTTCGACTACAACGGCCAGCGGCTTGTCTACCCCGACATCCGGTTGGTGTACTGGGCGGGCGGAAACCCGTTTCACCACCACCAGAACATCCCCCGGCTGCGGCGTGCCCTGGGTCGCGTCGACACCCTGGTGGTCCACGAACCGTATTGGACCGCAATGGCCAAACACGCCGACATCGTCGTGCCGTCGACGACGTCGTTCGAGCGCGACGACTTCTCGGGGTCCCGCAACGACCCGATGCTGATGGCGATGCCAAAACTGGCCGAGCCATACGCCGAATCACGCGATGACTACACGACTTTCGCTGCGCTGGCAGGCCGATTGGGTTTCGGCGATCGATTCACCGAGGGTCGCACGGCGTGGCAGTGGCTGGCCCACATGTACGACAAGTGGGCGGCTGAACTGGATTTCGGCGTGCCGAGCTTCGACGAGTTCTGGAGCCGCGGGCGGGTACGGCTACCCGTCGAGAAGGGATTGACCCTGCTGGCGGACTTCCGCGCCGATCCGGTCGCCCACCGACTCGGCACCCCCAGCGGACTGATCGAGGTCTTCTCCGCCGACATCGACGGATTCGGTTACGCCGACTGCGCGGGACACCCGAAATGGCATGAGCCCGCCGAATGGCTGGGCGGCCCACGGGCGACCGACTATCCCCTACACCTGCTGGCCAATCAACCGGCATCTCGGCTCCACGGTCAGCTGGACGGCGGTGAGGTCAGCCGGAAATCGAAAGTCGCGGAGCGCGAACCCATCCGGATGCATCCGCGCGACGCCGCCGACCGTGGCCTCACCGACGGTGATGTGGTGCGGGTGTTCAACGATCGCGGTGCGTGCCTGGCGGGATTGGTGATCGACGATCGCCTGCGGCCCGACGTCGTGCAGTTGGCGACGGGCGCCTGGTTCGATCCCGTCGACCCCGCCGACCCGGACTCCATGTGCGCCCACGGAAATCCCAACGTGCTCACCGACGATGCGGGTACTTCGTCGCTTGCGCACGGTTGCACCGGTGCGCATGTGCTGGTGCAGGTGGAGAAATACAGCGGCGCGCTGCCGCCGGTGCGGGCTCACGAACCGCCGGTGATCGGTCCGAGATGACCGACGTTCTCGAGGTCCGTGAGCGGGGACGAACGCTCGCGTTCACGTTCGAGGACATCAATCGTTACCACGGTGGCCATTCCCCCGCCGGCGTCGCGATCGCGTTCAAGGCCATGCAACTCGGGTTTTCCGTCGTGAGCCCGGGCGATCCTCCTGAACGCCGATCCGTCGTGGTGCGCACCGCGTTTCGCGGACCGGGCGCCCGCGACGCCTTCGAGGCGGTGACGCGGGGTGTCACCGACGACCGCTACGTCGTCGACCGTTCCCTGGTGCGAAGTGACCGCGGCCGCCTGCTCGAAGACTTCGTTTTCGTCGTCGAGCACGCCGGCAGTACGGCCACGCTGCTGCTGCGCGACGGGTTCGTCACCGACGAGTTCGTCCACCTGGCCCGTGCCGCAAATCGGACGCGACCGCAGGAAGACCGGCTCGACCGTTTGAAAGCGCAACTCGCGCAGCAGGTGATGGCGCTGCCCGCGACCGAGGTCTTCGAACTCGGCTAGCGCCACGCACAATCCGGGGCCTGCTGTGAGGTGCCTCACCGGCGCATCAATTGTCCGATTAGCGAAACGGCGTTTCGGGTATTGAACCGTCACACCGTTCGACCGGCAAGGAGGAAGCCGCAGTGTCCGACAAGAACAACAGTGGGCCCGAAGAGGCCGTCAAGGGCGTCGTTGAGGGCGTGAAGGGCAAGGCCAAAGAGGTTTTGGGCGCCGTTGCCGGCCGAGACGACCTTTACCGCGAGGGTCAGGCCCAGCAGGACAAGGCAGACGCGCAGCGCAACGCCGCGCAGAAGGAAGCCGAGGCCGAAAGCGCGCGGGCCGCGGCCAAGACGGCCGAGAAGCGTCAAGAGGCCGAGCAGGAGTAACCAACACCGTCGCGAGAGGCGCAGGGGTCGAAGACCTCTGCGCCTCTTCGCCGCTCGTGGACGCTCGAAACGTCAGAACGTCGCGTATTCACGCAGCGCGGCCGCCAGCGGAACCGGCACCCTGGCCTTGATCCTGGTGCCCTCGGCGGTGTGCTCGGTGGCGTCGATGCGGCCGTCGGCGTGCACGCGGTTGACGAGATCGCCGCGCTCGTACGGGATTGTCACGTCGACCACCGTGTCGGTCGGCGTGATCAGCTCAGCCATTCGCTGCTGCAGGCGCTCCAGTCCCTCCCCGGTGCGCGCCGAGACGAATACCGCATCCGGCAGCGCGCGGCGCAACTGCGCCAGCGTCAGATCGTCGGCAGCGTCGATCTTGTTGACCACCAACAGTTCCGGCGCCCGAGTGCCGTCGTGCTCAGCTATCACCTCGTTGACGACCGTGCGCACAGCGTTGATTTGCGCGAGTGGATTGGCGTCTGATCCGTCGACGACGTGGACCAGCAGGTCGGCGTCGACGACCTCCTCCAGTGTGGAGCGGAACGCCTCGACCAACTGTGTCGGCAGGTGGCGGACGAACCCGACCGTATCGGTCACCACGAACGGCCTTCCGTCGGCGAATTCGCCTCGGCGCGTTGTGGGTTCGAGCGTTGCGAACAACGCGTTCTCCACCAGGACGCCGGCACCGGTGAGCGCGTTGAGCAGACTGGACTTACCCGCGTTGGTGTAACCGACGATCGCGACCGAGGGCACCTCGCTGCGCCGCCTGCCGCTGCGCTGCGTGTCACGGATCTTCTTCATGTCCTTGATCTCGCGGCGCAGCTTCGACATCCGCTCGCGGATGCGACGGCGATCGGTCTCGATCTTCGTCTCACCGGGGCCGCGCGTGCCCACGCCGCCGCCGGCGCCGCCTGCGCGGCCGCCCGCCTGACGCGACATCGACTCACCCCAGCCTCGCAGCCGGGGCAACATGTACTCCATCTGGGCCAAGGTGACCTGCGCCTTGCCCTCCCGGCTGGTCGCATGCTGGGCGAAGATGTCGAGGATCAGCGCGGTGCGGTCGATGACCTTGACCTTGACCGCCTTCTCCAAGGCCGTCAGCTGGGCGGGGCTGAGCTCACCGTCGCAGATCACGGTGTCGGCACCCGTCGCGAGCACGATCTCGCGGAGCTCGGCGGCCTTGCCCGAGCCGATGTAAGTGGAAGCGTCCGGCTTGTCGCGGCGCTGGATCACACCTTCGAGAACCTCCGAACCCGCAGTCTCGGCGAGCGCGGCCAGTTCGGCCAGGCTCGCCTCGGCGTCGGCCGCGCTTCCTTCGGTCCACACCCCGACCAGCACCACGCGTTCCAGGCGGAGTTGGCGGTATTCGACCTCGGAGACGTCGGCGAGCTCGGTCGACAAACCGGCCACACGGCGCAGCGCCGTGCGGTCTTCGAGGGCCAGCTCACCCGCGCTCGGGG
>NZ_LZJE01000098.1:0-6667 GCF_001666865.1 Mycobacterium sp. E136 | reverse complement strand
CACCGCCCGCGATCGCGCCACCGCCGTTGGCGCCGGTAGCACCGCCGCCGATGGTGCCGATCGCACCGCCGCCGATGTGGCCCATGCCCCCCATCCCGCCGATGCCCCCCATACCTCCCATAGCTGGTGGCGCCATCGGCGGCGGTGCGATCGGCGCCATCGGCGGCGGTGCGATCGGCACCATCGGCGGCATCGGCGGGGGAGATATCGGCGGTATGGGAGGCGTGGGCGGTATGGGAGGCATGGGCCACGTCGGCGGTGTGGGCGGTATAGCTGGGATGGGAGGAATGCCGGGACACGTATGACGCTAAGTGATGCAGAGCTTTTCGTCGCGACTACCCGGCCAGGGCAACGAGGAACCAGCCTCAAACGAGAGGAACGGCATGACCATCACTCGCACGCTGTCCGCAGCGTGCATCGTCGGCGCCGGCGTGGCGATAGGATCGGCCGGCAACGCTTGGGCCGGCGGCTCTCCACAAGCCCCGGGCGAACTGAGCGGCACTTACACCTATCACTCCGACACCGGCAGAGTTAACACGTGGGTGATCACGCCGTGCGGTTCAGGATGCGCCGACGTAGCCGTCACGCCTGTCACCGATACCAGGGTCACGCCGTACGGCGGACGGGCCCTGTTGGACAACGGCCGCTGGAACATGGCCGTCCAGTACGCCCAGGCGATTCGGTGCAAGCCCCCGAACGACAGTGTGACTGTTCCGGGCACAGTGGCGTTTTCGTTCGAAGCGGTGACGTTGGAGGGAACCGCCGTCAACACGCAGGATGCCGCGGCGTGTGGCGATCCGGCCGGGGCGACCTACCAAAGCGGTTTCACTTTGACGAAAGTCGCCTAGGTCGCCGAGTGAAACACCGCGGCCCCGTTGATAAGGCGAGCGGAATCTCGCTGGGCGCTGGACATGAATGGCGAAAAAACTTCGCCGGCTTCCCGCCAAGACTGCGAAGATGGCGTGATGCCGGCCGCTGACCTTGTCATCCGCGGAACCGTCCTGACTGTCGACGAGAATCGGCCGACCGCCGAGGCGATCGCGGTCGCCGACGGCCGCATCGTCGCGGTCGGCACCCGCAGCGAGATCGACGGCTGGGTGGGCCCGGGCACCGAGATCCGCGACGTCGACGGCTGCGTGATGCCGGGCTTCGTCGAGGCGCACGGGCACCCGTTGATGGAGGCGATCGTGCTCTCCGAGCGGATGGTCGACATCCGGCCGGTCACACTGCCCGCCGCCAATGACGTGGTCGCCGCCATCCGGTCGGAGGTCGCCAAGCGCGGTCCGGACGGGGCCTACCTCAACGGCTGGGATCCGTTGCTACAAACCGGTTTACCGGAGCCAACGCTGACGTGGCTCGACGGCGTCGCCCCCGACGACCCGCTGGTGATCGTGCACAACTCTGGTCACAAGGCCTACTTCAACAGCGCGGCCGCGCGGCGGTTCGGGCTCACCCGCGACACCCCCGACCCGAAGGGCGCACGCTACGGCCGCGACACTCACGGCGACCTCGACGGCACCGCCGAGGAGACCGCCGCCGTGTTCAGCCTGCTGGCCGGGGTGATCGACCCGACCGACTACCCGGCGATGCTGCACGCCGAACTGCAGCGGCTCAACGCGGCCGGGCTGACCACGTGTTCGGAGATGGCGTTCGACCCGGTGTTCCGCCCGGTGATCGAGGGGCTGCGCGGCGATCTCAGCGTGCGGCTGCGGCTCTACGAGATCTCCAACGCCCAGATGTCCACCGACGCGACACCGGGCAATGGTGACGATCTACTGCGCCAGGTCGGGATCAAGATATGGGTCGACGGCTCACCGTGGATCGGCAACATCGACTTGTCGTTTCCGTACCTCGACACCGACGCCACCCGCACCATCGGCGTCGCGCCCGGTTCGTGCGGATGCGCCAACTACACCCGCGAGCAGCTCACCGAGATCGTGCACGCCTACTTCCCGCAGGGCTGGGCGATGGCCTGCCACGTGCAGGGCGACTCCGGCGTGGACACGATCCTCGACGTCTACGACGAGGCGTTGCGGCTCTGGCCCCGCGACAACCACCGGCTGCGCCTCGAACACGTCGGCGCCATCCGCGACGATCAACTACAACGCGCGCACGACCTCGGCGTCGTGTGCAGCATCTTCGTCGACCAGATCCACTACTGGGGCGACATCATCGTCGACGGCTTGTTCGGCGCCGAACACGGAAGCCGTTGGATGCCCTGCGGATCCGCGGTCGCCACCGGTATGCGGATCTCGCTGCACAACGATCCGCCGGTCACTCCGGAGGAACCGCTGCGCAACATCAGCGTCGCGGCCACGCGCACGGCGCCGAGCGGACGCGTGATCGGACCCGAACAGCGCATCTCCGTCGAACAGGCGATCCGGGCTCAGACGTTGGACGCCGCCTACCAGTTGTTCGCCGACGACGTGGTCGGCTCACTGGAAGTGGGTAAGTACGCCGACCTGGTGGTGCTCTCGGCCGACCCGCGTAGCGTCGCGCCCGACCAGATCGCCGACCTCGAGGTCCGCGCGACCTTCCTCGCGGGACGGCAGGTTTACCCGAAAGCGGTCTGACCGCACGGCGGTCATGGCACCCTTCATGGCATGTCTGACCTGCATGACCCGCGATTTCTCGACGAACGGCTCGCGCACTGGGCCGAGACCAAGCCTGACGCCGAGGCGATGACCTATCTGGACCGCACCTGGACGTGGTCGGAGTGGAACGACCGGGTCCGCCGGCTGGCCGGCGCGCTTCAACAAGCCGGCGTCAAACGCGGTGACGTGGTGGCGTTCCTGGACAAGAACCACCCCGCCTGCGTCGAGCTGACCGTGGCCGCGGCGTCGCTGGGCGCGTCGAACGCGATCATCAACTTTCGCTTGGCCGCGGACGAACTCGACTACGTGCTCAACGACTCGGGCGCCAAGCTGCTGATCGTGGGCACCGAGCTGAAGCCGACGATCGACAAGATCCGCGACAAGCTCACCGACGTCGAAAAGATCATCGAGGTCACCCCGGAGGGCGGCGACGGCGACCAGTACGAGGCGTTGCTCGCCGACGCGACGCCGGTCGGGCGCGCCGACGACGTCCAGCCCGACGACGTCGCGATCATCATGTACTCCTCGGGCACGACGGGGCGCCCCAAAGGTGTGCAGATCACGCAGGCCAACCTGATTGCGCACACGATCCACGCGCACAACGGTTGGGCCTTCGACGAGGGCGACAAGAGCATGGTGTCGATGCCGCTGTTCCACGTCGGCGGATCGTCCTACGTCCAGTTCGGCATTCACGACGGCGTACCAACCGTGATGACCCGCGAGGTCGACGGCGCCTCGCTGGCGGGTGCAATCCTCAAGGGCGCCAACCGAACCTTCCTGGTGCCTGCGGTGCTGGCCAAGGTGCTGGAGTCCGGCGAGGATGCCGTCAAGTTGTTCGGCGCCCTCAAAACGTACGTCTACGGCGCCTCGCCGATGCCACTACCGCTGTTGCGGGCGGCGCTGGAGGCCTGGCCCAACACCGATTTCATCCAGGTGTACGGGTTGACCGAGGTGTGCGGTGTGATCAGCCAACTGCTGCCCGACGACCACCGCTCCGGCACCGAAGAGCGGTTGGTCAGCGCGGGCCGGGTGATTCCGGGCGCCGAGGTCCGAGTGGTGGACCCCGACACGTTACAAGACGTGGCTGCCGGCCAGCAGGGCGAGTTGTGGTTCCGCACACCACAACTGATGAAGGGCTATCACAACAAGCCCGAGGCGACGGCCGAGGCGATCACCAACGACGGGTGGTTCCGCACCGGAGACATCGGCCGCATCGACGAGGACGGATACATCTTCGTGGAGGACCGCCTTAAGGACATGATCATCTCAGGCGGCGAGAACATCTACTCCATCGAGGTCGAGCGCGTCATCGCCGAACATCCCGCGGTGACCGACGTCGCGGTGATCGGCGTCCCCGACGACAAGTGGGGTGAGGTGGTCAAGGCCGTTGTGTCGGTCGAGGATTCGGTGACGCCGGAGGAGATCATCACCTGGTGTCGGGAGCGGCTCGCGGCCTACAAGTGCCCGAAGACGGTCGACATCACCGACGAGTTGCCCCGCAACCCGACCGGCAAGATCCTCAAAAAAGAACTGCGCAAACCGTACTGGGAGAACCGCGACCGCGCGACGGTCTAGTCGGTCGGCCGGACCGGGATCGCGATCTCGTTGCGGCGGCGGAACGGCAGCGTCCAGGGTGGGTCGTAGAACCAGGACTGCGCCTTCCCGACGGCCTCGATTCCGTTGGTGCGCAGGGTATCCGAAAGCTCGCGCGTGCGTTCGGCGACGGCGCGCGGGCTGCGGTCACCGGTGAACCGCAGGACCGCGACCGTCTCGCCGGGCACCTCCACCAGCCGCACCTGGTCGTCGTCCGGGGTGGGCAGCGTGTCCAGCGTCCACTTCGACGGCATGTAGAAGCGGATCGTCGAGTTCTGCCCGTCGTGGGCCTGTGCGACCGGCGCCGTCATCGCGATCTTCTCGCGGGTCTGCTGGCTGACCGGGGCGGTCATCGCGATCGTCGCGTCGCGGTGGTTACCGCCGAAGATGTATCCGGCCAGGCGGCGGAAGCCGATGTTCCTGGCGCGGTCCTCGTCGGCGTCGACGGTGGTCTCGGCCGCGATGCGGGGGCCGTAACGGCGGATTTCCACCCGGTCGGACAGCTTCGTGGTCAGGTGGTGCGGTTCCTCGGTGCCCACTCGGATGCCGACGAGCGAGAACACCGACTCCGCGACCTGGCGCGGGATCTCCAGTACCTTCATCGGCGTCGGTTCAGGAACCAGATGTGCGACGACAGCACGGTCGCGAATGCACACCACAGCGGATACAACGCCAGCGGCGCCGCTTGGGCCCCCCGCACCTGTACGGCACGGCGCGTGAGGTCGGCGCTGCTGGCGGCGAGCGCACCCGCCGCCACGGCCGACGTGGCGAGCTTGCCCTGGTTGAAGAACAACCACGACCAGCTGCCGTTGAGCACCAGGTTCACCCCGAGCGCTGCCATGTAGCGGCGCCGCTCGCGTGTCTGACCGCGGCGCTCGAGCTCGTCGAGGGTTGCCGCCGACGTTGCGGCGATGTCGGCGTACAGGATCGGCCAGACGATCGGAAAGGCCTGCGCCGGTGGCTGATACGGGGGCTTGCGCAGTTTCGCGTACCAGAAGGACTGCGAATCCTTGCTGGCCAACCCACCGACGACTGCCGTCGCCGTCACCGCCAGCGCCGTCGAGGCCAATGTCTTCAGTTGCACGAGGTGCTCCTAGGAACGAATCACAATTAGTTAAGCAACTGAAAGGTAGCCGCGAACCGCGATCGGTAAACCTCCCGATCCCGAACCGGCAGGATGGTCCGCATGCCGCAGCTCGACGACATCCTCGATCGGATGCATGTGGTCGCGCTCCCGATGCGGGTCCGGTTCCGCGGGATCACGGTCCGCGAGGTGGCGCTGATCGACGGTCCGGCCGGCTGGGGCGAGTTCGGGGCGTTTCTCGAATACGAACCTCCCGAGGCCGCGCACTGGCTGGCGTCCGCGCTCGAAGGCGCGTACGAACCACCCCCCGACGTGCGGCGCGACCGCATTCCGATCAACGCGACCGTGCCTGCCGTGGACGCCGCGCGGGTGCCCGAGGTGCTGGCCCGCTTCCCCGGGGCGCGCACGGCGAAGGTCAAGGTCGCCGAGCCGGGGCAGTCGCTGGCCGACGACGTGGCGCGCGTCAACGCGGTGCGGGCCGTGGTGCCGACCGTGCGAGTGGACGCCAACGCGGGCTGGAGCGTCGACGAAGCGGTCGCCGCGGCGACGGCGCTGACCGCCGAAGGACCGTTGGAGTACATGGAACAGCCGTGCGCCACGGTCGCGGAACTGGCCGAGCTGCGGCGCCGCGTCGACGTCCCGATCGCCGCCGACGAGAGCATCCGCAAGGCCGACGACCCCCTGCGGGTGGTGCGCGAAAAGGCCGCGGACGTCGCGGTGCTCAAGGTCGCGCCTTTGGGTGGCGTGCGGGCGCTGCTCGCGATCGCCGCCCAGATCGACATTCCCGTCGTCGTCTCCAGTGCGCTCGATTCCGCGGTCGGGATCGGCCGCGGTCTGCTGGCCGCCGCGGCGCTGCCGGAGCTAAGCCATGCGTGCGGCCTGGGCACGGGAGGATTGTTCGTCGACGACGTCGCAGAAACCCGGCCCGCCGAGGACGGACACCTGCTTGTCGCTCCAGTGACCCCCGATCCGGCGCGGCTCTCGGGGCTGGCCGCGACGCCCGAGCGCCGCCGATGGTGGATCGACCGGGTGCGCGCCTGCCATCCATTGACACGTTGACACAAATCACTAGTCTCTGTGTCAACGCGCATCGGAGGCGACATGACCCAGACGGCCGAGGCACTACCTGTACGTAAGACGGCCGACGGGGTGCGTCCGAAAGTCATGCGGGAGTTCCGCAAACACAGCGGCAGCGCCTTCGGTGGGTTCTTCGGCGCCGCCGCCTTCGACGAGGTGGCGCTGGTGCCGGTGGCCGCCGCGGTGGACAAGACCGGCCGCTTCGAGGCCAACTTCGCGGATCGAGGGGTGCGAAGTGGGTTCTCGGCGTTCCTGGCGATCTGGGGCGATCCGCACGACCGCGCGGAGGAGGGGGAGCGGCTCAAGCGGATGCACCGTG
>NZ_LZJE01000097.1:0-585 GCF_001666865.1 Mycobacterium sp. E136 | reverse complement strand
AGGAGGCGTTCGGGGCGGTG
The DNA here is from genome assembly GCF_001666865.1 of Mycobacterium sp. E136. Lineage (NCBI taxonomy): Bacteria > Bacillati > Actinomycetota > Actinomycetes > Mycobacteriales > Mycobacteriaceae > Mycobacterium > Mycobacterium sp. E136. Next base: position 565 of record NZ_LZJE01000097.1, on the reverse strand, counting down.
GTAGTAGTTGGTTCGGGCTTGGCCGGTGTCGAGGTCGGGTGGGGGGAGCCATTCGACTTCGCCGCGGTCGTTGATGCGGGTGCTCCAGCCGCCGTTGGTGGTGACGCTGCGGTTATGCGGTCCGCAGGCCAGGCCGAGTTCGTCGATGTTGGTGTTGCCGCCGTCGGTCCAATCGGCCACCACGTGGTGTACCTGGCAGCCGTAGGCGCCCACGGTGCAGCAGGGTTTGGTGCAGCCGCCGTCGCGGGCGATCAGCATGATCCGCTGCGCGGGGGAGGCGATGCGTTTGGTGCGGAACAGATCCAGCGCCGATCCGGTGGCTTTGTCGAACACGGCCAGGTAGTGGTTGGCGTGAGCGGCCATTCGGATGACGTCGGTGATCGGCATGACGGTGCCGCCGCCGGTGGTGCCGACTCCGGCGCGTGACTGCAGGTCTTGCAGGGTGGTGCGGATGATGATCGACACCGGTAGCCCGTTGAGTCGGCCGAGTTGTCCGCTCATCAATGCGATGCGCCCGACGGCGAGCAGTGCGTCGTGTTGGCGCTGGGCCAGGGTGCGGTGGTCG
>NZ_LZJE01000096.1:0-28051 GCF_001666865.1 Mycobacterium sp. E136 | reverse complement strand
CTCGACTTTGGGCTTGGCCCGGCGCAGCGCGGTCCGCAATTCTTGTTCGAGTCGTGCCGAGATGGCGTGACGGCTGCTGGGCAGAGCACGGATCACCACGCGGTCGGCGGGATCGAGTTCGTGGAGAAGATTGCGTGCGACATGGCGCAGCCGGCGCGCCACCCGGTGGCGCTGCACGGCGGTGCCGACGGCTTTGGAGACGACCAGTCCGATCCTCGGACCGGGGTCGGATGACGCATCAGAGCGCAACGCGTGCACGACAAGGTCGGGCTGCACAGCGCGCACCCCTCGACTGACAGTGGTTCCGAACTCGCTCGAGCGCGTCATTCGGTGGCGCGCCGGAAGCACAGCGTCAACTCCCGCTAGAGATCACGGGGAGTCACGCGGTCAGCTTGCGCCGACCCTTGCTGCGCCGGTTCGCGACGATCGCCCGGCCTGCCCGGGTGCGCATCCGCAGCCGGAAGCCATGCACGCGCGCCCGGCGCCGGTTGTTCGGCTGGAAGGTCCGCTTGCCCTTGGCCACGGCTGTCTCCTTGTTGCGTCTGGCACCCGCATCCCCCACCGACGACGTACGAATCGGTTTGGACGCAGTTGCCGTTGTTAAGCTCGTCCATCTTGCTAGCCGGCGCGGTCCCCGGTCGATGCCCGGGTCGCAGCCGTATCGCCTCGTACGGGCGACTGTTCGAGGGTACTGAGCAGATTTCGCTGGGTCAAACCTGGCCGAATGACAGTGGGGACAGCCACATTTGCAACACCTGTCACCGCCGACCAACGGCCCGAAATATCCGTCCACACAATGTTGCAGAACGGTTGGCACCCGCGAAGAAAACTGTTAGCTTCTGCCAATGCCGATTCGATAACGAAACGGCGACGGACAACGAAGCGAGGATGCCCGACCAGTCGTGCGCCCACAGGATGTCTCGCATCTGTGATGAGCCCCGGCCCGCGGCGTCCCCGCCGGTGTAAAACAGAACGACGACGACTGTCCAGTCTCCACAGCCTGTGGATAACTTTGTGGACAGATCGTCATCGTTCCTTTTGGTCGTCCCTGGACAGACCGCAAGGGGGTAGTCGTCGTTGACAGCTGACCCCGATCCCCCCTTCGTAGCCGTGTGGAACACGGTGGTCGCAGAGCTCAACGGCAACCCCGGCACCGGAGGCGACGACTTCGCCGGACCGATACTCACGCCACAGCAAAGAGCGTGGTTGAAGCTGGTCAAACCCCTTGTCATCACCGAAGGTTTTGCCCTGCTGTCCGTGCCCACCCCGTTCGTCCAGAACGAGATCGAACGCCATCTGCGCGAGCCCATCATCACGGCCTTGAGCCGACAGCTCGGCCAGCGCGTCGAACTCGGCGTGCGCATCGCCGACCCGGACCCCGATGACACCGACACTGCGCTCAACGGGTTGTCGACGATCGCCGAACCCGACGAAGTCGACGAGGATCTCGAGGCGCGCGTCAGCGCCGAGGAGAGTTGGCCGACCTACTTCACCAGCCGGCCGCCGAACACGCTCGCCGACGACACCACGGCGGTCAACCTCAACCGCCGCTACACCTTCGACACGTTCGTCATCGGCGCCTCCAACAGGTTTGCCCACGCCGCGACGCTGGCCATTGCCGAGGCACCGGCGCGGGCTTACAACCCGTTGTTCATCTGGGGCGAGTCCGGCCTGGGCAAGACACATCTTCTGCACGCCGCGGGAAACTACGCGCAGCGACTCTTTCCCGGCATGCGCGTCAAGTACGTCTCGACCGAGGAATTCACCAACGACTTCATCAACTCGCTGCGCGACGACCGCAAGGCGTCGTTCAAACGCAGCTACCGCGACATCGACGTGTTGCTGGTCGACGACATCCAGTTCATCGAGGGCAAGGAAGGTATCCAGGAAGAGTTCTTCCATACCTTCAACACCCTGCACAACGCGAACAAGCAGATCGTCATCTCGTCGGACCGGCCGCCCAAACAGCTGGCCACCCTCGAGGACCGGCTGCGCACCCGCTTCGAGTGGGGACTGATCACCGACGTACAGCCGCCGGAGCTGGAAACCCGGATCGCCATTCTGCGTAAGAAGGCGCAGATGGACCGTCTCGATGTTCCCGACGACGTCCTCGAACTCATCGCCAGCAGCATCGAGCGCAACATCCGCGAACTCGAGGGCGCCCTCATCCGCGTCACGGCGTTCGCCTCGTTGAACAAGACCGCGATCGACAAGTCGCTGGCCGAGATCGTGCTGCGGGATCTGATCTCCGACGCCAGCACCATGCAGATCAGCACTGCGACGATCATGGCGGCCACCGCCGAGTACTTCGAGACCACGGTCGAGGAGTTACGCGGACCCGGTAAGACCCGCGCCCTGGCGCAGTCGCGACAGATCGCCATGTATCTGTGCCGCGAACTCACCGACCTGTCGCTGCCGAAGATCGGCCAGGCGTTCGGTCGTGACCACACCACCGTCATGTACGCGGAGAAGAAGATTCGCGGCGAAATGGCCGAGCGCCGTGAGGTCTTCGATCACGTGAAGGAACTGACGACACGGATCCGTCAGCGCTCCAAGCGCTGACTCACATCGCCTCTGTCACCCTCTCGTGGGGCTCGATCGCGCCCTCATGCGGGTGTGCCGACAAATTTTTTCGAAAAATCTTCTGCACCGCCGGCAACACCAGTCACAGCGCCGGGTTGTGCACACCGGTGTGGAGAACTTGGGATCAACCGATGAACTACCAGCCGATCACTACACAACCGGCAGCGAGTCCACAGTTCGTCCCTCACCAGCCGGCGTTCATCCACAGCTCTCTCACAACCCGATACGGCCGTAAGCAGCGCCGACATGTATTCATCCCCAACATCCACAGGACCTAATACTGTTGCTTGAATATCTCCCAAGAATCTTCTTCGAAGAAGGCGGTTGGGGAAGCACGGATCCGGCGGACGTTCGACCCACCGGACGCCGTCGATGTCGCCCCGATCGATTAGCTTTCAAGTTGGGGCGGAAAGCTCTACGGTGATTCATCACAGCCGTTACGGTCGTCGGGGACGCATCGGTCAGACGCGTGGTGAGACACCGAGAAACCGCTGCTTGAGGCTTGTCGTGATTGTGACCGAAGGGACCCTATGGACGTGGCGACGACAACGGTTGGTGTCACCGATCTGAAGTTCCGCCTGGTACGAGAGGACTTCGCCGAAGCCGTGGCATGGGTGGCCCGCAACCTGCCCACTCGCCCGACGGTTCCGGTGCTCGCCGGCGTCTTGCTGACCGGGTCCGAGGACGGCCTGACGATCTCGGGATTCGACTACGAGGTGTCCGCCGAGGTGCGGGTACCGGCCGAGATCGCTTCACCCGGCAGCGTTTTGGTATCCGGCCGGCTGCTGTCCGACATCACCAGGGCGCTGCCCGCCAAGCCGATCGACGTGAGTGTCGACGGTACCCGGGTCTCACTGACGTGTGGGAGTTCGCGGTTCTCGCTACCGACCATGGCCGTCGAGGACTACCCGACCCTGCCCGCGCTGCCCGAGGAGACCGGTGTCGTCTCCGCCGAGTTGTTCGCCGAGGCCATCGGCCAGGTGGCGATCGCCGCCGGTCGCGATGACACGTTGCCGATGTTGACCGGTATCCGGGTCGAAATCGCCGGGGAGAAGGTGGTTTTGGCGGCGACCGACCGGTTCCGTCTGGCGGTGCGTGAACTCACATGGTCGACGGCGGGCGCCGATCTGGAGGCCGCCGTGCTGGTGCCGGCCAAGACGTTGTCGGAAGCGGCCAAGGCCGGCGCCGACGGTGGCGATGTGCACCTGGCGCTGGGTACCGGGTCGGCGGTCGGCAAAGAGGGACTGCTCGGGATCAGCAGCGGCGGCAAGCGAAGCACCACGCGGCTGCTGGATGCGGAGTTCCCGAAATTCCGCCAGCTGCTGCCCACCGAGCACACCGCCATGGCGACCATCGGTGTCGGTGAACTCACCGAGGCCATCAAGCGCGTAGCGCTGGTGGCCGACCGCGGCGCGCAGGTGCGCATGGAGTTCTCGGAGGACTCGCTGCATCTTTCCGCTGGCGCCGACGACGTGGGCCGCGCGGAGGAAGATCTTCCGGTCAGTTTCGCCGGGGACCCGCTGACCATCGCGTTCAACCCCACATACCTGACCGACGGTTTGAGCTCGCTGCACTCGGAGCGGGTGACGTTCGGTTTCACGACTCCGAGCCGGCCCGCAGTGTTGCGCCCGGCCAGCGACGACGACACAACCGTCGGTGCCGCGGGCCCGTTCCCCGCCCAGCAGACCGACTACGTCTACCTGTTGATGCCGGTGCGGCTCCCAGGCTGACCGGCCCGACGCCACGGAAGGGGCGCAGATGCAACTCGGTCTGGTCGGTCTCGGCAAAATGGGCTTCAACATGCGCCAACGTCTGCGCGAGGGGGGCCACGATGTGGTCGGCTACGACCCCAGGCCCGAAGTCACCGACGTTCCGACGCTGGCGGCCCTGGCCGAGGCCCTCGATGCGCCGCGGGTGGTGTGGGTCATGGTCCCGTCGGGGCATATCACCCACGACACGATCACGTCGCTCGCGGACGTGCTCAGCGAGGGTGATCTGGTCATCGACGGCGGCAACTCCCGCTACACCGAGGATGCGCCGCACGCAAAACTGTTGGGGGACAAAGGAATTGCGTTCATCGACGCCGGGGTCTCCGGCGGGGTGTGGGGGCTGAAGGAAGGCTACGGCCTGATGGTCGGTGGCAGCGACGCCGACGTCGAACGCGCGATGCCGATCTTCGACACCTTGCGGCCGCCGGGGCCGCGGGAGGACGGATTCGTGCACGCCGGCCCGGTCGGCGCCGGGCATTACGCGAAGATGGTGCACAACGGCATCGAATACGGATTGATGATGGCCTACGCCGAAGGTTACGAGCTGCTGGCGGCCGAAGAACTCATCACCGACACCCAGGCGGTCATCCAGGCGTGGACCAACGGCACGGTCGTGCGGTCATGGCTGCAGCAGTTGCTCGCCAAGGCGCTCAAGGAAGATCCGGAGTTCGGCGAAATCAGCGGGTACACCGAGGATTCCGGCGAGGGCCGGTGGACCGTCGAGGAGGCGATCAGCCATCGGGTGCCGATGCCCGTGATCGCGGCGTCGCTATTCGCGCGGTTCGCCTCGCGGCAGGAGGACTCGCCGTCGATGAAGGCGGTTTCGGCGTTGCGGAACCAGTTCGGCGGGCACGCGGTGAAGCGGATCAGCGAGTCCGGGTAGGCGGCTGCGCAGTGTATGTCCGCCGCTTGGCGTTGACCGACTTCCGATCGTGGCCGCGCGTCGAGCTACCGCTCGAGCCGGGGCGTACGGTTTTCGTCGGTCCGAACGGCTTTGGTAAGACGAATATCGTTGAGGCACTGTGGTATTCATCCACTCTCGGATCACACCGGGTCGCGTCCGACGCACCCCTGATCCGCACCGGCGCTGAACGCGCGGTGGTGTCGACGATCGTCGTCAACGAGGGCCGCGAACTCGCCGTCGACCTGGAGATCACTGCCGGGCGCGCGAACAAGGCGCGCATCAACCGCTCCCCCGTCCGCTCCGCGCGCGAGATCCTCGGCGTGCTGCGGGCCGTGCTGTTCGCCCCGGAGGATCTCGCGTTGGTGCGCGGGGACCCGGGTGAGCGACGCCGCTATCTCGACGAGCTCGCCACCACGCGGCGCCCGCAGGTGGCCGCGATCCGCGCCGATTACGACAAGGTGCTGCGTCAGCGTACCGCGCTGTTGAAGACGGCGTCCGGGGCTCGATTCCGCGGTGACAGAAGCGTTTTCGACACCCTCGACGTCTGGGACGGGCACCTCGCCGAGAAGGGCGCCAAGCTGATCGCCGCCCGCGTCGAGCTGGTCAACCAGCTCGCGCCGGAAGTGGAGAAGGCATACCAGCTGCTGGCGCCGTCGTCGCGGCCCGCTGCGATCCGGTACCGCAGCGGGGTGGATGTAGTGGAAGCCGAGGCGGCCGCGGGCACCGCTGACGCGGAGATGTTCGAGGCGGCTCTGCTCGACGCCCTGGCGCGGCGCCGCGATGCCGAACTCGAACGCGGCGTCTGCCTGGTGGGCCCGCATCGCGACGACCTCGAGCTGCGGCTCGGCGACCAGATCGCGAAAGGCTTTGCCAGCCACGGGGAATCGTGGTCGATGGCGCTGTCGCTGCGGCTCGCAGCGTACGAACTGTTACGCGCCGAGGGCAGCGACCCGGTGCTGCTACTCGATGATGTGTTCGCGGAGTTGGACAAGGCGCGCAGGCAGGCGCTGGCCGCCGTGGCGGCGTCGGCCGAACAGGTGCTGGTGACGGCGGCGGTGGCCGAGGACGTCCCGACGGACTGGGACGCGCGCAGGATCGGGGTCACGATGCGTGACGACGACTCCGGACGAATCTCGGTGGTGGAGCAGTGACATCGTCGGATGACCAGACCGGCCCGCCGGAGCACCTCGCGCACCTGCGCGGGATGGATTTGGTGCGGCGCACGCTCGAAGAGGCGCGCGGTGCGGCGCGTAGCCAGGGTAAGGACATCGGCCGCGGCCGACGCGGAACCGCACCCCGAAAGATCGCGGGCAACACACGGCGCCGGTGGTCGGGCCCCGGCCCGGACGCCCGCGATCCCCAACCGCTGGGATCGGCGGCCGGCGATCTGGCCCGTAGCCGCGGATGGTCGGGCCGCGTCGCCGAGGGCGCGGTGTTCGGCCGATGGGTCGCCGTCGTCGGCGAAGGTATCGCCGCGCACGCAACGCCGACCTCACTCAACGACGGTGTGCTGACGATTTCGGCGGAGTCCACCGCCTGGGCCACGCAGTTGCGCATGGTGCAGGCGCAGGTGTTGGCCAAGATCGCCGATGCGGTGGGCGACGGTGTCGTGAAGTCGCTGAAGATCGTCGGACCGGTCGCCCCGTCGTGGCGCAAGGGCCGTTACCACGTCTCCGGCCGGGGGCCGCGGGACACGTATGGATAGCGGTCGGCTGAAAGCCGCGATGACGCTGCGATCTTAGTTCTCAAGCGTCTTGAGGCACCCTGGATCGAGAAATTCCCCAGACGGCGCAAATAGGTGTGCAGAAACGCTGCCTCAGAGTCGGTCCTGTCTGACTCTCCCGGTAGGATGGAGACAGATCGCAGGCGGTAGTCCGACCGCCCAGCCAGCCTTCCCCGGCAAGAGACCAAGGAGACCCGTCCAACGTGGCTGCCCAGAAGAAGAATGCTCCTAAAGAGTACGGCGCCGATGCCATCACCATCCTGGAAGGTCTCGAGGCGGTTCGTAAGCGCCCGGGTATGTACATCGGCTCCACAGGTGAACGGGGTCTGCACCACCTGATCTGGGAAGTCGTCGACAACGCGATCGACGAGGCGATGGCCGGTTACGCCACCCGAGTCGACGTGCGCATCCTGGGCGACGGCAGCGTCGAGGTCACCGACGACGGCCGCGGCATCCCGGTCGAAAAGCACAAGCAGGCGGGCATCCCGACGGTCGATGTGGTCATGACCCAGCTGCATGCCGGCGGCAAGTTCGGCGGCGAGAACAGCGGTTACGCGGTCAGCGGTGGTCTGCACGGCGTCGGTGTGTCGGTGGTCAACGCGCTGTCCACGCGGGTCGAGGTCACCATCCTGCGCGACGGATACGAGTGGTTCCAGTACTACGACCGCTCGGTGCCCGGGGAGCTCAAGCAGGGCGGCAAGACCAAGAAGACGGGAACGACGGTCCGGTTCTGGGCCGATCCGGACATCTTCGAGACGACCGAATACGATTTCGAGACCGTCGCGCGCCGCCTGCAGGAACAGGCGTTCCTCAACAAGGGCCTCACCATCGAGCTGACCGACGAGCGGGTGACCGCCGAAGAGGTCGTCGACGAGGTGGTCAGCGACACCGCCGATGCGCCCAAGACCGCCGATGAGAAGGCCGCCGAATCCTCGACCGGCCACAAGGTCAAGCACCGCGTCTTCCACTATCCCGGCGGGTTGGTCGACTTCGTCAAGCACATCAACCGCACGAAGACGCCGATTCAGCAGAGCATCATCGACTTCGACGGCAAGGCCGCCGGTCATGAGGTCGAGATCGCGATGCAGTGGAACGCCGGCTATTCGGAGTCGGTGCACACCTTCGCCAACACGATCAACACCCATGAGGGCGGCACCCACGAGGAGGGATTCCGTGCGGCGTTGACCTCGGTGGTCAACAAGTACGCCAAAGACAAGAAGCTGCTCAAGGACAAGGACCCGAACCTCACCGGCGACGACATCCGCGAGGGGCTCGCGGCGGTCATCTCCGTGAAGGTGTCCGAGCCGCAGTTCGAGGGTCAGACCAAGACCAAACTCGGCAACACCGAGGTGAAGTCGTTCGTGCAGAAGATCTGCAACGAGGAACTCACCCACTGGTTCGACGCCAACCCGGCCGAGGCCAAGACCGTTGTCAACAAAGCGGTTTCGTCGGCGCAGGCCCGCATCGCCGCGCGTAAGGCGCGCGAGTTGGTGCGGCGCAAGAGTGCCACCGACATCGGCGGGCTGCCGGGCAAGCTGGCCGACTGCCGCTCCACCGATCCGCGTAAGTCCGAACTGTATGTGGTGGAGGGTGATTCGGCCGGCGGTTCGGCCAAGAGCGGACGCGATTCGATGTTCCAAGCGATCCTGCCGTTGCGCGGCAAGATCATCAACGTCGAGAAGGCCCGCATCGATCGCGTGCTCAAGAACACCGAAGTCCAGGCGATCATCACCGCGCTGGGCACCGGCATCCACGACGAGTTCGACATCTCCAAGCTGCGTTATCACAAGATCGTGTTGATGGCCGACGCCGACGTCGACGGCCAGCACATCTCCACGCTGCTGCTGACGCTGCTGTTCCGGTTCATGAAACCGCTTGTGGAGAACGGGCACATCTTCTTGGCCCAGCCGCCGCTGTACAAACTCAAGTGGCAGCGCAGCGAACCCGAGTTCGCCTACTCCGACCGCGAACGCGACGGGCTGCTCGAAGCCGGGCGCAAGGCGGGCAAGAAGATCAACACCGACGACGGCATCCAGCGCTACAAGGGTCTGGGCGAGATGGACGCCAAGGAGTTGTGGGAGACCACGATGGACCCGTCGGTGCGGGTGCTGCGCCAGGTCACTCTCGACGACGCCGCGGCGGCCGACGAGCTGTTCTCCATCCTGATGGGCGAGGACGTCGAAGCACGTCGCAGCTTCATCACCCGCAATGCCAAAGACGTTCGTTTCCTTGATGTTTAAGGCGAATTCCTCTAGAGCCGAAGGCAGATAATGACTGACACCACGTTGCCGCCGGGCGACGAAGCAGGCGACCGCATCGAACCGGTCGACATCCAGCAGGAGATGCAGCGCAGCTACATCGACTACGCGATGAGCGTGATCGTCGGGCGCGCGCTGCCCGAGGTGCGCGACGGCCTCAAACCCGTGCACCGCCGCGTGCTGTACGCGATGTTCGACTCCGGTTTCCGGCCTGACCGCAGCCACGCGAAATCCGCACGCTCCGTTGCCGAGACGATGGGTAACTACCACCCGCACGGCGACGCCTCGATCTACGACACCCTGGTTCGGATGGCCCAGCCGTGGTCGCTGCGCTACCCGCTGGTCGACGGGCAGGGCAACTTCGGCTCCCCCGGCAACGATCCGCCGGCGGCGATGCGGTACACCGAGGCCCGGCTGACTCCGCTGGCCATGGAGATGCTGCGCGAAATCGACGAGGAGACAGTCGATTTCATCCCGAACTACGACGGGCGCGTGCAGGAACCGACCGTCCTGCCCAGCCGGTTCCCGAACCTGCTGGCCAACGGTTCGGGCGGCATCGCGGTCGGGATGGCCACGAACATCCCGCCGCACAACCTCCGCGAGCTCGCGGAGGCGGTGTACTGGTGCCTGGAGAACCACGACGCCGATGAGGAGGCCACGCTCGCCGCGGTCACCGAACGCGTCAAGGGCCCGGACTTCCCGACGCACGGTTTGATCGTTGGGTCACAAGGGATCACCGACACCTACACCACGGGTCGGGGGTCCATCCGGATGCGCGGCGTGGTGGAGATCGAAGAGGACAACCGCGGCCGCACCGGCATCGTCATCACCGAGCTGCCGTATCAGGTCAACCACGACAATTTCATCACCTCGATCGCCGAACAGGTCCGCGACGGCAAGCTCAACGGCATCGCCAACATCGAGGACCAGTCCAGCGACCGCGTCGGGCTGCGAATTGTGGTGGAGCTCAAGCGCGATGCCGTGGCCAAGGTGGTGCTCAACAACCTCTACAAGCACACCCAGCTGCAGACCAGCTTCGGGGCCAACATGCTGGCCATCGTCGACGGCGTTCCGCGCACGTTGCGCCTCGACCAGCTGATCCGCCACTACGTCAACCACCAACTCGACGTGATCGTGCGGCGCACCCGGTACCGGTTGCGCAAGGCCAACGAACGGGCCCACATCCTGCGCGGTCTGGTCAAGGCGCTCGACGCGCTCGACGAGGTGATCGCGTTGATCCGGGCGTCGGAGACCGTCGACGTGGCGCGGCAGGGCTTGATCGAGCTGCTCGACATCGACGACATCCAGGCGCAGGCGATCCTGGACATGCAGCTGCGCCGCCTGGCCGCACTGGAACGGCAGCGCATCGTCGACGACCTGGCCAAGATCGAGGCCGAGATCGCCGACCTCGAGGACATCCTCGCCAAGCCCGAACGGCAGCGCGCGATCGTCCGCGACGAGCTCAAGGAAATCGCCGACAAGTACGGCGACGACCGCCGCACCCGGATCGTGGCCGCCGACGGAGAGGTTGCCGACGAAGATCTGATCGCCCGTGAGGACGTCGTCGTCACGATCACCGAGACCGGCTATGCCAAGCGCACCAAGACCGACCTGTACCGCAGCCAGAAGCGCGGCGGTAAGGGCGTGCAGGGCGCCGGCCTCAAACAGGACGACATCGTCAACCACTTCTTCGTCTGCTCGACGCACGACTGGATCCTGTTCTTCACCACCCAGGGCCGGGTCTATCGCGCCAAGGCGTACGACCTGCCCGAGGCTTCGCGCACAGCGCGCGGCCAGCACGTGGCGAACCTGTTGGCGTTCCAGCCCGAGGAGCGTATCGCGCAGGTGATCCAGATCAAGAGCTACGAGGACGCGCCGTACCTGGTGCTGGCCACCCGCAACGGGCTGGTCAAGAAGTCCCGGCTGGTCGACTTCGACTCGAACCGCTCCGGCGGCATCGTCGCGGTCAACCTGCGCGACGGCGACGAGCTCGTCGGGGCGGTGCTGTGCTCGTCCGACGACGACCTGCTGCTGGTCTCGGCCAAGGGGCAGTCGATCCGGTTCTCGGCAACCGACGAGGCGTTGCGGCCGATGGGGCGCGCGACGTCGGGTGTGCAGGGCATGCGGTTCAACGCCGATGACGCGCTGCTGTCGCTGAACGTGGTGCGGCCCGATACGTACCTGCTGGTGGCGACGTCCGGTGGCTACGCCAAGCGCACCGCGATCGACGAGTACCCGGTGCAGGGCCGCGGCGGCAAGGGGGTCCTGACGATCCAATTCGACAAACGCCGTGGCAATCTTGTGGGAGCGTTGGTCGTCGACGACGACACGGAGTTGTACGCCATCACCTCGGGTGGGGGCGTCATCCGGACCGCGGCTCGCCAGGTACGCAAGGCCGGGCGGCAGACCAAGGGTGTCCGGTTGATGAACCTCGGTGAGGGCACAACACTGATAGCCATCGCGCGCAACGCGGAGGAAGGCGACAGCACCGACGAAGTCAACACCGACCCCGGTGCCTGACCCAGCGACGGGACCAGTGAGGAGCCGTAGGTGAGTTCACCGAACGAGCCGGGACGCCCCCGCGCGGGCGACGGACCAGGCGGCGCCAACGGCTCCGCGGGCAACCACGACGCGCTCGGTACGCGCCCCGAGGTTCCGGACCGCGCCGAGGTGCCCCCGTGGCAGCGGGGCCCCGCGGCGCGCTCGGCACCTGGGGGTCAGCGGCCGCCGGAGCCGCCGAGGCGCGCACCCGGACCGGGCCCGCGCGGTGAGAGAGTTGTCGATGAGGGTCACGCGACCGAGCGGCCCGCCGACGACCAGCGGGGGAACGCCAACAACTCCCCCAACGTCGGCGCGCGGGCCAACCGGTTCGTCCCGGGTGGCACCACGCCCACCGAGGAGGTCCCGACCCGCAGCGGGCCGTCGGAGGCACCACGCCAAGAGACCTACGCCAGCGAGTTGCCGGACCTGTCCGGGCCGATGCCGCGCGGGCCCCAGCAGCGCAAGCCCGCGGACCGCGCGCCCTCCGAGCCGAGCAGCCGACCGTCGCCGGGCGGCCGTATCCAGGTCGGCACCCGGCACAAGGGTCCGGTGCGGGCCAGCATGCAGATCCGTCGCATCGACCCGTGGAGCACGTTGAAGGTGTCGGCGGTGCTGTCGGTCGCCCTGTTCTTCGTGTGGATGATCGCCGTAGCGTTTCTGTATCTCGTCCTCGGCGGGATGGGTGTGTGGAGCAAGCTCAACAGCAACGTCGGAGACCTGCTCACCAGTGCGGGCGGCGGTTCCGGCGGTGAGCTGGTGTCGAGCGGGACGATCTTCGGCGGTGCGACGTTGATCGGGTTGGTCAACATCGTGTTGTTGACGGCGATGGCCACGATCGGCGCGTTCATCTACAACCTGACCACGGACCTGGTTGGCGGCGTGGAAGTCACGCTCGCCGATCGGGACTGAGGCGCGGACCGCGGTTTGGGCGGGAGCCCACGATTGCGGTAATCTCGTCGCTCGGCCATCACGGCGGCACGGGGCTATAGCTCAGGCGGTTAGAGCGCTTCGCTGATAACGAAGAGGTCGGAGGTTCGAGTCCTCCTAGCCCCACGGAAAGGTTCACACCATGAGGCGGGTGCTGTTGATCGCCACGGCGATCGGCGCCGCAGTCACCGTCGCCGTCTGGCGATCGCGCCACGGCATCGAGGTGTGGCATGTGGCGCCGGACGCGCCGCCTGCGGACCAGGGGCCTTAGCTCAGTTGGTAGAGCGCTACCTTTGCAAGGTAGATGTCAGGAGTTCGATTCTCCTAGGCTCCACTCCTACTCCCCCGCCCTGAGATCTCAGGGTTTCGGCGACACTTCCACACTCGGCGGCAGCGGTGAGGGCTCCGGCTGCGTCGACCTCCGCACGATCGAGAACGTCACCGCTCCCCCGGCCAACACGACGACACCGGCCGCGGCGATCACCAGCCGCCGTCTGCGCTGCTTGGCTTTCGACGTGCGGGGCGGCACCGCCCCCTGCAACACCTGCGAGACGGCCTCCTGCGCCGCGGCGAGCTCCTGAGCGATGGTCTGTTGCGCGGTGGCCAGATCCTCGCTCAGCTGAGCCTTGATGCGGCCGCGCCGATATCGTTCGCCCACCCATGACGCTGATGACTGAGCACCGTTGAGCCCCAGCGCCAGAGCGCCCCGGGTGACGTCGACCGGCCCGACCGCCGTGTACTTCAGGCCGCGGCTCAACCGCTGGGCGGGGCTCATCCGGATCTCCGTCTCAACGCTCATGGGCGTACCTTTCTCGCGGCCGGGGTGCGACCACAACAGCCTGCCATCTAGCCGAACACAACGGTGCCGGATGGGCGCCGAACGCGGCGTGGCACACTGACATCCCGTGACGAGCCCCATTCAGACAGCGACCGCGACCCTGCACACCAACCGCGGCGACATCAAGATCGCACTCTTCGGTAATCACGCGCCCAAGACCGTGGCCAACTTCGTCGGCCTGGCGCAGGGCACCAAGGACTACAGCGGCGAGAACGCATCGGGCGGCACGTCCGGACCCTTCTACGACGGTGTGGTCTTCCACCGCGTCATCGACGGCTTCATGATCCAGGGCGGCGACCCGACCGGCACCGGCCGCGGCGGCCCGGGGTACAAGTTCGAGGACGAATTCCATCCCGAGTTGCAGTTCGACCGGCCCTACCTGCTGGCGATGGCCAACGCCGGACCGGGCACCAACGGCTCGCAGTTCTTCATCACGGTCACCAAGACGCCGCACCTTAACCGCAAGCACACCATCTTCGGGGAGGTTGTCGACCCCGAGTCGCAGAAGGTGGTCGACGCGATCGCGACGACGGCGACCGATCGCAGCGACCGCCCGACCGACCCGGTGGTCGTCGACTCGATCACCATCGCCTGACCGAACCGGTCAGGAGCGCGGGCCGGCGTAGCCGGCCTCGGTCAGCGCGTCGAGCACGTGCAACGGATCGGTGCCCAGATCCCAACGCGTGAACACGATCAGATCGCCGCTTTCGGTGTCGATCTCGAGTAGCCGGACTTTGCGGGCCAAGCGGCGGAACTCAGTGATCCGGATCACTTTGATCTCGCTGCGCGGCAAAATTTTAGTGCCGAACCAACCGCGGTGGACGAGGGCGCCATTCTCGATTGCCAGCTTCGGCCGCGCGCGCCACGAGAAGATTGCAAACAGCAGTAAACCCACCCCGGCAACTCCCCCGAGAAGGCGCCCCGGAGAGTCTGTGATCAGGCTCACAGCGACGATAACCAAGATAATCCCGCCTATGCCGGATGCTGCGATGCCGGCAGTGGGAGGGCTCCAACTAGTTTGCTGCACTGTTTCTCCACACCCTTTCACCGCGGGGTATGCGGTTATCCACAAGTGCTATCCCCAATGGGGATGAATCACAACCGTGTGAGTTGGTTACCGCGAGGTTGCTGGCAGGGTAACGCGCAGCGGCGCGGTTGAATTCATTCCGGCGAAGGGTATCTCAGCGCCACCGCATTGTGAGCAACAGACCGGTGATCATGAAGGCAAAGGCGATCGCGTAGTTCCACGGCCCCAGCTCCGCGAGGAACGGGATGGCTGACGACGCCAACTGGAACACCAGCAGCCAGACCAAGCCGATCAGCATCAGGCTGACGAACAGCACGACGAACCAGGTGCTCGACGGCCCGGCCTTGACCTTGACGGGCGTACGGCTCACCGAGGTGGCGGTGAAGTCGTTCTTCTTGCGGACCTTGGACTTGGGCATGGGTACCTTCGGGACAACTGAGTGCGACGATGTACTGACGAGCCTAACGTAGGACCGGCACCGCAGAGTCAAGGAAGCCAGGTAAGGCAGATGCAGGGGTCGCATCGCCCGAAGCAGGCGACGCACAAGCAGAGTCGGCGCTCGACGGTGTGGCGATACGGGGTCCCGGTGGTCTGTCTGCTGGCCGGTCTTCTGCTGGCCGCCACGCACGGCGTCTCCGGCGGCGACGAGATCCGCCGCAGCGATGCCCCCCGCCTGGTCGACCTGGTCGGCGAGACCCAGCAGTCGGTGGACCGGCTCAGCGCCGAGCGCGATGCGCTCGTATCGACCATCGACAGCCACCACGGGGGCAGCCCGGGCGCCGATGCGGCCCTGGCGGCGATCACCACGCGCGCGGCGCGCCTATCGGCCGAGGCCGGGCTGGACCCGATGCGCGGGCCTGGGCTCGTCGTGCGGCTCAACGACGCGCAGCGCGACGCCGAGGGCCGGTTCCCGCGCGACGCCTCGCCCGACGACCTCGTGGTGCACCAGCAGGACATCGACGCCGTCCTCAATGCGCTGTGGAGCGCCGGTGCCGAGGGCATCCAGATGCAGGACCAGCGGATCATCGGCACCTCGGCTCCGCGGTGCGTCGGCAACACCCTGTTGCTCAACGGGCGCACATACAGCCCGCCCTACGTCATCACCGCGATCGGCGACGCGTCCGCTATGCAGGCGGCGTTGGCTGCCGCTCCGCTGGTCAACCTGTACCGCCAGTACGTGGTGCGGTTCGGCCTCGGCTATGCCGAGGAGCCCCAGGCCTCGGTCGAACTCGTCGGCCACAAGGAGCCCCTCCGGATGCGGTTCGCCAAGCCGGCCGGGCCGATCGGTTACTGACCCCTTCTGTGGTTAGCGGCACCCGGCGCGACCGGGTAGGGCGCAATCGCAACCAGTAACCTGGGCTGATGCAGGTCTTGGTCGTCGACAACTACGACAGCTTCGTGTTCAACCTGGTCCAGTACCTCGGCCAGCTCGGGGTACAGGCTCAGGTGTGGCGCAACGACGATGGTCGCCTGGCCACGGACACCGACGTCGCCAAGGCCGCCGCGGACTTCGACGGTGTGCTGCTGTCGCCCGGCCCGGGCACGCCCGAGCGTGCGGGCGCGTCGATCCCCCTGGTGAAGGCATGCGCGGCGGCGGGCACCCCGTTGCTGGGCGTCTGCCTCGGTCACCAGGCCATCGGTGTCGCGTTCGGCGGCACCGTCGACCGCGCACCCGAACTGCTGCACGGTAAGACAAGCGTCGTCCACCACACCAATTCCGGTGTGCTGCAGGGTCTTCCGAATCCCTTCACCGCGACCAGGTACCACTCGCTGACGATTGTGCCGGACACGGTTCCGGATGTGCTCGAGGTGATCGCGCGGACCGAGGGTGGGGTGATCATGGGGGTGCGGCACGTCGAGGCGCCGATCCACGGCGTGCAGTTCCATCCCGAGTCGATCCTGACCGAGGGCGGTCACCGCATGCTGGCCAATTGGCTCGGGTACTGCGGCGCCGCACCCGCCGAGGCGCTGGTCCGCCAGCTCGAGGACGAGGTCACGGGCGCCGTCGCGGCCGGCCGCGACGCCGCTACGACGCGAAGCTCAGCGTGATCGTCGAGCCGAAGTTCACGCCGGTGCCCGGCGACGGGTTCTGAGTCACCACCGCGTTGGTCCGCTGACCGCTGTTCTGCACGTCGGCGCCTTTGTCCAGGAACCCGGTCCAGCCCAGCGCCCGTAGCCGCGGTTCGGCGTCGGTCCAGAACATGCCGCGCAGGTCGGGCATCACGAACTGGTTGCATGCCGACAGTTGCAGCTGGATCGGTGAGTCAACCGCCGACTCCTGACCCGCCCGCGGCAACGTACCCATGACCTGTCCGCAGGGCTTTGTGCTGTCGACCTGCACGGACACCACGTTGGTGAATCCGGCGGCGGTCAGGATCTGCCGCGCAGGCTCCTCGGTCTGGCTCTCGACGTTCGGCACGGCGCGGGTCTGCGGGCCTGAACCCAGGATGATGGTGATCTCGTTGGTGATCGCCGACGTCTGGTTCGCTGGCGGGTTGGTGCCGAGCACCTTGTCTTTCAGCTCCGGAGTCGACGGCGACGACGAGGACTTGAACTTCTCGAAGCCGGCCTCTTTCAACTTCTCGGTGGCGTCGGAGTACGTCAGGTTCTTGACGTCGGGGATCTCCCGCTGCTCCGGCCCGGTCGAGACGTTGATGGTGATCTCCTCCCCCGCGTCGACCGAACTGTCGGCGCTGGGATCGGTGCTGATGACGTGGTCGGGCGGCACCGTCGAGTCGGGCCGCTGATCAGTTCTGGTCTTGAAGCCACGGTTTTGCAGTTCGGCGATGGCGTCGGCCGACGGTTGGCCGCTGACATCGGGCACCTCGACGCTGCGGGTGCTTCCGCCGAACATGTTGATCGCGACCGTCACCACGACGGTCAGGATGGCTAGCACCGCGACCGCGGCTAGCCAGCGTCCGACCGAGCCGCGCCGGTCGTGCTCGGCGTAGTGGGAGGCGGGAACCGGCGGCATCGGGTCGATCGGTTCGGTGCGCTCGTGGGGCGCCGGCGACGACAGCAGCGAGCTGCGCTCGGCGTCGGTGAACACCTTCGGGGCCTCGGGCTGCTCGCCGCTGTGCACGCGGACCAGGTCGGCACGCATCTCGGCGGCGGTCTGGTACCGGTTGTCGGGGTTCTTCGCCAGCGACTTGAGCACAACCGCGTCCAGTTCGGGGCTGATGGCGGGGTTGCGCTGTGACGGCGCGATGGGATCCTCGCGGACATGCTGATAGGCCACGGCCACCGGCGAGTCACCGATGAAAGGTGGCTCCCCCGTCAGGATTTCGTAGAGCACACAGCCCAGCGAGTAGACGTCGGAGCGGGCGTCGACCTTCTCGCCGCGGGCCTGTTCCGGCGAAAGATACTGTGCCGTGCCGATCACGGCGGCGGTCTGGGTGACGCTGTTGGCGTCGGCCAGCGCGCGGGCGATTCCGAAGTCCATCACCTTCACCGCGCCGGTCTTGCTGATCATGATGTTGGCCGGCTTGACGTCGCGGTGGATGATGCCGTGCTGGTGGCTGAAGTTCAGTGCCTGGCAGGCGTCGGCGATCACCTCGATCGCCCGACGCGGCTCCATCGGTCCGTCGTTGTGGACGATGTCGCGCAGCGTCACACCGTCGACGTACTCCATGACGATGTAGGGCAGCGGGCCCTGAGGAGTCTCGGCCTCGCCGGTGTCGTAGACCGCGACGATCGCAGGGTGGTTGAGTGCGGCGGCATTCTGCGCCTCGCGGCGGAACCTCAGATAGAAGCTCGGGTCGCGGGCGAGGTCGGCGCGCAGCACCTTGATCGCGACGTCGCGGTGCAGCCGGACGTCGCGCGCGAGGTGGACCTCGGACATACCACCGAAGCCGAGGATCTCGCCCAGCTCGTAGCGGTCGGACAAATGTTGCGGGGTCGTCATTGCAATGTCTGTTCTGGAGCCGAAAGCCGCTGGTACGGCTCCTGTGCCGGGGGCGACGCCGGTACCAGCGGCATTGCCGGTGACGCCATCGCCTGCGGTGTGGTTACCCCTGATTGTTCCTCACCACCGTCGCTCCCCTCGCGGATGGTCCGGTCGGGAAGCGCCTCGGGGGTCTCGAACGGCGTCGTCTCGGTGATCGTGTTGGTGATCGTCGGTGGCGGTGTCTGCTTGTCTTGACGGTCCTGGGCGTTGAGCACGATCAGGATCGCGATGATGATCGCCAGCGCTCCCAGCACGCCCGCGGCCCACAACAGCGCGCGCTGGCCCGACGAGAACGTGCGCCGCGGCGGAGGCGGCCGGTGGCTTCCGCTCACCGACCGCGGGCGCGCGGCGGTGGCAGGGGCGCGTCCGGTCATATCGGCGGCGGCGCGGGCCTGGGTGGCCGACGGCACGGCGGTGGGGGCGGCCCGGCCGATCGAGGGGGCGGCGTTCGGTCGCGGTGGGCGGCGCCCGGAGCGCACCGCGGCCACCGCGTCGGCGAACGCCCCGCCGGAGCGGTACCGCATCCCGGGGTTCTTGACGAGGGTGATCTCGATCAACTCGCGCACGTTGGGCGGCAGATCGGCGGGCAGCGGCGGGGGAGTCTCCTTGATGTGCTTCATCGCGACCGTCAGCGCGCCGTCGCCGGTGAACGGTCGCTTACCCGAAACCGATTCGTAGCCAACGACTCCCAACGCGTACACATCGCTTGCGGCGGTGGCATCGTGACCGAGCGCCTGCTCGGGGGCGATGTACTGGGCGGTGCCCATCACCATGCCGGTCTGGGTCACCGGGGCGGCGTCGACGGCCTTGGCGATGCCGAAGTCGGTGAGCTTCACCTGGCCCGTCGGCGTGATGAGGATGTTGCCGGGCTTCACGTCGCGGTGCACCAGGCCTGCGCTGTGAGCGACCTGCAGGGCGCGCCCGGTCTGCTCCAGCATGTCGAGCGCATGGCGCAGCGACAGCCGGCCGGTCCGTTTGAGGACGGAGTTCAGCGGTTCGCCGTTGACGAGTTCCATCACCAGGTACGCGGTGCGCCCTTCGCCGTCCATGTCGGTCTCGCCGTAGTCGTACACGCTGGCGATGCCGGGATGGTTGAGCATGGCGACAGTGCGGGCCTCCGCGCGGAACCGCTCGACGAACTCGGGGTCGGTCGAGTACTCGGCCTTGAGCACCTTCACCGCGACCCGGCGGCCCAGCCGGGAGTCCACGGCCTCCCAGACCTGTCCCATGCCGCCGGTGGCGATCAACCGCTGCAGCCGGTAGCGCCCGGACAGCGTCACTCCCACGCGGGCCGTCATACGGCCCCCCGGGTGCGAGTCATGCGGAACGTCCGCCTTGCGCTGCTCATGAGCCCTCCCGCAGCGCCGCGGCGATCGTGGCCCGGCCGATCGGAGCGGCGAGCTCGCCTCCGGTTGCCGACAGCCTGTTACCGCCGTTCTCGACCAGCACCGCGACCGCCACCTTGGGGGCCTGGGCCGGGGCGAAGGCGATGTACCAGGCATGCGGAGGGGTGTTGCGAGGATCGGTACCGTGCTCCGCTGTGCCGGTCTTGGATGCGATCTGCACGCCGGCGATGGCTCCCTTCTGCTGAGTCACCTGCTCGGCGGCGACCATCAAGTCCGTAAGTGTATCCGCGACCTGCTGCGACACCGCCCGGCGCTCTTCCTGCGGCGCCGTGGTGGCGATGTTCGAGAGGTCCGGTCCCTTCAGGTTATCGACCAGATAGGGCTGCATCGCCACCCCTTTGTTGGCGATGGCCGCGGCGATCTGTGCGTTCTGCAGCGGGGTCAGCGCGACGTCCTTCTGCCCGATGCTCGACATGCCCAGGGCGGCGCCGTCCGGAATGGGCCCGACGCGCGACTCGACCACCTGAAGCGGGATGGGCTCCGCGGGCGCGTCCAGACCGAACGAGCGCGCCGTCGAGCGCAGCGCGTCGGCCCCGGTGTCGATGCCCAGTTCGACGAAGGCGGTGTTGCAGGACCGGGCGAACGCCTCCCGCAGCGTCGTGGTGGGGGCGCCGCCGCAGGACGCGCCGCCGAAGTTCTCCAGCGTTGCGGTGCTGTCCGGCAACGGAATTCGCGGCTGCGCGGTGAGCTGGGTGTTGACCGTCGCGCCGCGCTGCAGCGCCGCGGCGGTGGTGACCACCTTGAACGTCGACCCTGGGGGATAGGTCTCGGAGATCGCGCGGTTGAGCAGCGGCGAGTTCGGATCGTCGCGCAGCCGCTGCCACGCTTGGCTCTGCGCCTCCAGGTTGTGGGTGGCCAACAGGTTCGGGTCGTAGGACGGCGACGACACCATCGCCAGGATCTTGCCCGTCGACGGTTCTATGGCCACCACCGAACCCTTGCACGGGCCGTCGCAGCCGTCCTCCATCGCGTCCCACGCCGCCTGCTGGACCTGCGGCTTGATGGTGGTGTCGACGTTGCCGCCGCGCGGGTCGCGCCCGGTGAAGAAGTCGGCGAGCCGGCGGCCGAACAACCGCTCGTCGGAGCCGTTGAGTACCGAGTCCTCCGCGCGCTCCAGCCCGCTGCTCGAGTACTGCAGCGAGTAGAAGCCGGTGACCGGCGCATACGTCATCGGGTTCGGATACACCCGCAGGAAGCGGAACCGGCCGTTGGTGGACACCGAATACGCCAGCAGCTGGCCGCCCGCGGAGATCTGCCCTCGCTGGCGCGAGTACTCATCGAGCAGCACACGCTGATTGCGCGGGTCTGAGCGCAGCCCGTCGGCGGTCAACACCTGCGTCAGCGTGGCGTTGCCCAACAAAAGCACGATCAGGGCCATGACCGTGACGGCGATGCGGCGCAGCGAGGTGTTCATACCTTCTCGACCACCTCGGTGCTGGCCGCAGCGATCGGGGTGGGGGTCTGCGGTCCGGCGATGATCGGGCGGCGGGCCGCGTGCGAGATCCGCACCAGGATCGCCAGCAGCGCGTAGTTCGCCAGCAGCGACGAGCCGCCGTAGGACAGCCACGGCGTCGTCAGCCCCGTCAGCGGTATCAGCTTGGTGACCCCGCCGACGACGATGAACAGCTGCAGCGCCAGCGTGGAGGCGAGGCCGGCGGCCAGGAGTTTCCCGAAGCTGTCACGAACGGCGATCGCGGTGCGCAGGCCACGGATGATCACAATGGTGTACAGCATGAGCACCGCGGCGAGGCCGACCAGGCCGAGTTCCTCGCCGACGGCGGCGATGATGAAGTCGGTCGACGCGGCGGGCACCGTGCCGGGCTGACCGTTGCCGAGCCCGGTGCCGAATATCCCTCCGGTGGCGAAGCTGAACAGCGACTGCACCATCTGGTAGCCGGCGCCGTCGGGGTCAGCGAACGGGTCGAGCCAGGTCTGCACACGCACCTGGACGTGACCGAAAAGGTGGTATGCCGCAACGCTTCCCGCGGCGAACAACGCCAACCCGATGACGACCCAACTGAACCGGTCGGTGGCCGCGTAGACCAACACCAAGAACGACGCATACAGCAGCAGCGAGGTTCCGAGGTCCTTCTCGAAGATCATCACGCCGACCGACGCGATCCACGCGGCCAGCAGCGGCGCGAGGTCGCGGGGCCGCGGCAGATCCATGCCGAGAACGTGCTTGCCCGCGCTGGTGAAAACGTTGCGCTTGGACACCAACACAGCGGCGAAGAAGATCAGCAGCAAAATCTTGGAGAACTCGGCGGGCTGAATCGAGAAGCCCGGCAAGCGAATCCAGATCTTCGCGCCGTTCTGTTCGGACATCGCGCGCGGCAGCACGGCGGGGATCACCAGCAGCACCAGACCCGACAGGCCGCAGATATAGCCGTAGCGGGCCAGGAGCCGGTGGTCGCGCAGGAAGATCACGATGAGCGAGAAGCCGACGACGCCGAGCAGCGTCCACAGCATCTGCTGGTTGGCGGTGCCGCCCAGCCCGTCCTGGGACAGCTCGCCGTCGGCGAGGTCGAGACGGTGAATCATCACCAGCCCCAAGCCGTTCAGCAGCGCGACGACCGGGAGCAGCAGGGGATCGGCGTAGGGCGCGAAGCGCCGGATGGCGAGGTGCGCGCCGCTGAACAACGCCATATACGCGACGGTGTACTGCGCGAGGTCCCAGTGGACGCCCTGCTCCTGGTTGGCCTCCACGAGCAGCAGCGCCAGCGTCGTGATCAGGGCGGCGAAGCCGAGCAGCAGCAGTTCGGCGTTGCGCCGGTTGGGAAGTGGCGGCGCGACGGAGACGGCGGACTGCGGCTGTGTCGTCATGACACTTCCCGGCACGTGGTCCCCGGCTCGGGCGGCGGCGGAGGCAGCGCGGTGACGGTCGGGGACTGCGGCGGTTTGGGCGTCGGCGACTCCGGACCCTCGGGCGGTGGCGGCGTGCCCGGTTCGGCCCGCGGAGATTCCGGTGCGGGCGACGGCGGCTTGGGCGCGGGTGACGGGGGAGGCGTTGTCACGGTCCGCGGGGTCTCCGGTGCCGGGGTCTCGTCCTCGCCGCGGGGTGGCGGATTATTCGGTACGCCAGGCGAATTCGACGGTGCCGGGCTGTGCGGCACCGCGCTGGTGCGCGGCGGCGGAGGCGGCGGCGGTGCGCAGATCGGCAGCAGCGAGTCGCGCGCCAGCTGGTTGATCTGGGTGATCGCCTGATCCTCCGACCCCGTCGGCAGCCCCGCGATGACCTGACGCTGCTCGGAGGGCTTGAGGTCGCCGACCTTGAGCAGTTGGCAGTCGCGCGGCTCTTGGCCGGGATTGATGAGGGTCAGGCCATTGCGTTCGGTCAGGCAGCCCTGCCGGTACGGCTCCTGCAGCGGGTATCCGAGCACCGATCCCGGCACACCCCGCATGATCGAGACGACGCCGTCGTGGGCGGCGACGTAGAAGTTGCTTCGGACGATCTCGCGGCCGACGGCCAGCCCGGCCAGGATGACCAGGACCACGAGGGCGGCGGCGATGAACATTCGCCGCCGCGACTTGGGCGGTCGCGGCGGTTCCTCCGGTTCCGGTAGCGCGCGCTTGGTCTCGTTGCGACGCGGGTTGAACGCCGACGCGCGACCGGCCGCGGTGTTGGGCGGCGGCTGATCGTCATCACCCGATACCGCTCCAGCGATGATCGGCTGGGTCTGTCCGTAGTCGTAGGTGCTGTTGTCGACGACGTCGGCCACCACGACGGTGACGTTGTCGGGGCCGCCGCCGCGCAGGGCCAATTCGATGAGCCGGTCGGCACTTTCGGCGACATCGGGGATCTGCAGCGCTTCGAGGATGGTGTCGTGGCTGACCGGATCGGACAGGCCGTCGGAGCACAGCAGGTACCGGTCGCCGGCGCGGGCCTCGCGCATGATCAGCGTGGGCTCGACCTCGTGGCCGGTCAGCGCGCGCATGATCAGCGACCGCTGCGGGTGGCTGTGGGCCTCCTCGGCGGTGATGCGGCCCTCGTCGACGAGCGTCTGGACGAAGGTGTCGTCCTTGGTGATCTGGGTCAGCTCACCGTCACGCAGCAGATACCCCCGCGAGTCGCCGATGTGCACCAGACCAAGTCGGTTGCCCGCGAACAGGATTGCGGTCAACGTGGTGCCCATGCCCTCGAGCTCGGGGTCGGCCTCCACGTGCGCGGCGATCGCGGAGTTGCCCTCGCGAACCGCCGAGTCGAGCTTGCTGAGCAGATCGCCCCCGGGCTCGTCGTCGTCGAGATGCGCCAGCGCGGCGATCACCAGCTGCGAGGCGACCTCGCCCGCCGCGTGACCGCCCATGCCATCGGCGAGCGCGAGCAGCCGGGCACCGGCGTACACCGAGTCCTCGTTGTTCGCCCGGACCAGGCCGCGGTCGCTGCGCGCGGCGTATCGAAGCACCAGTGTCACGGGCGCAGCTCGATTACCGTCTTGCCGATCCGAACCGGCGTGCCCATCGGAACGCGTACCGCCGTCGTCACCTTCGCCCTGTCGAGGTATGTGCCGTTGGTCGATCCTAGGTCTTCGACGTACCATTCCGAACCTCGCGGCGACAGCCGCGCGTGGCGCGTCGAGGCGTAGTCGTCGGTGAGCACCAAGGTCGAGTCGTCTGCCCGGCCGATCAACACCGGCGCAGTACCCAGCGTGATGCGGGTTCCCGCGAGCGCGCCCTCGGTGACCACCAGATGTCGTGGCACATTACGTCGGGCCCGGCTGGGAAGCAGCGAGGCGCGCAGCGGCAGCCCACGACGGACCATGACCGAACCGGTCGGGGCGTAGAGATCCGTGCGCAGAATCCTCAACACCGACCAGATGAACAGCCATAGCAGCAACAGGAATCCGACGCGCGTCAGTTGCAGTACCAACCCCTGCATCTGACGTCCTCTCCGTCTCCATCCCGTTCAGTCACCTCGGCAACGCAGCCAGCCTCGGCACCGTCACGATACTTGGACGGTTACCGACATGAGGGGGAAGCGACCAGCTTCTCCGCCCCGGCCGACGCTCAGTGCACTCGGACGATGATCTCGGAGTGGCCCAACCGGATCACGTCGCCGTCCGCGAGTTGCCACTCCTGGACCGGCGCATTGTTCACCGTGGTCCCGTTGGTGGAGTTCAGGTCGGACAGAAGCGCGACCTGACCGTCCCAGCGGATCTCCAGGTGACGGCGCGAGACCCCGGTGTCGGGCAGCCGGAACTGCGCGTCCTGGCCGCGGCCGATGACGTTGGTGCCCTCACGCAACTGGTAGGTCCGGCCGCTGCCGTCGTCGAGCTGGAGCGTGACGGTCGCACCGCCGGCGGCGTAGTCGCCCTGGCCGTAACCGCCGTACCCGGCCGGCTGTCCGTAGTCGTAGCCGCCGCCTGCGGGCTCGGCGTAGCCCGGCTCGGCGTATCCGCCGGGGGCATCGCCGTACCGGCCGTACTCCGGCGGGGCACCGTAGCCCTGGTCCTGTCGGCCGTAGGGCTGGCCGCCGTAGCCGCCCTGGTCCGGGTAGCCACCCTGGTCGGGGTAGCCGCCCTGATCGGGATAGGCGGGCCGGGGCTCGGGACGGCCGTAGCCGCCCTCCTCGTGCCGGCCGGGGGCCGGGGGACGGCCGTAGTCGTAATCACCCGCGGGCGCGCCGCCGTAACCGGGCTGACCGCCCGGCGGGGGACCGTAGCCACCCGGGGCCTGGCGGTAGCCCTGGTCGGGGTAGCCACCCTGCTGCGGCGGTGGGCCGTATCCGGCCGGGGGCCGCTGCTCGTAGGACGGCGGTGGATAACCCTGGTCGGGGTAGCCACCCTGATCCGGATATCCGCCCTGGTCCGGGTAACCACCCTGGTCGGGGTAGCCACCCTGGTCGGGATAGCCCCCCTGGCGCGGGGCGTACGGATCGCCCTGCGGGGGATAGCCGCCCTGCTCGTGCTGGGGGTACTGGCCGCGGTCGTCCGGGCGGCCGTAGCGGTCGTCCTGCGGACGGTCTTGGGGACGGTCTTGGGGACGGTCGTAGTACTCGTCGGCGGGCCTCCCCGGCCCCTGGCCGCCGCGGTAGGTCGGGTTGTCGCTCATCGGTGGTACTCCTGATTCTGCGCTGGACGCACGTACATGAGGTGGTGGGGCGGGTTCGCCAGTGGTCGAGTCGGGATTGACCGCTCCACGCGCGCGAAACTGTCCGGTGTGCAGGGTGGGTGATTGTTCGAATCTGACGACCACATCACCATACGTTTGCCACCCCTGCTCACGGATGTATCCCTCCAAGTGCTTGGCAAAAGTCGCTGACGTGAGGTCTGGGTCGGCGCTCACCTTCTGATAGTCAGGCACACTGAGGGTAATGACGTAGTCGTTTGGTGCCAAAACCTGACCGCCGAGCACTTCGCGCGCGCCGGTGTCGGCCTCCCGGCGGAGCATCGCCTCGACCTCCTGCGGGACGATCGACCCGCCGAACACGCGGGCGAAGGCGTCACCGACCGTCGACTCGAGCTTGCGCTCGATGCGGTCGACTAGACCCATGTCACCGCCCGCCTCACTCGTCGTCGTCCGTCGGCCCTGCTCATAGCCGCCGTGCCTGCGTGTCGCCTGGCCACAATGCTCACGTGCATGGTATCGGCCAAGCGCTGCGCTGCGGGACCAACAGAACTCTGAGAATCGCATCGCCGCAGTTCAGCGCCGCGGATCACGATCAGCCGAACGTGGTGGCGGGGCGGCCGGTACGGTTGGGGAGCGGGGCGCCGTGCGTGATAGGCTCCCCCGGTTGTTGGGGCGAGTGGCGGAATGGCAGACGCGCTGGCTTCAGGTGCCAGTGTCCTTCGGGACGTGGGGGTTCAAGTCCCCCTTCGCCCACAAGGAGCGGTTCTACGAACTGCGAACACAGAGGTCACGATCCAGAAATGGTTCGTGGCCTTTGTATTTTCAACGCGATTGATCCAGCTTGACGGGATGTCGCCGCGAGTGCGGAGCGGCGTTCGCAGATACCCCTCGATTGTCCGCCTCGGGGAGGTCCGCAGGCGGCTGAAGCGGCTGGGTCGGCTACGCGCCGGTTGCGGGTGCGGGAAGATCGGCCTGCCGTAAGCGGCAGTCTGATTTCGGGGACAAGATCGTGTTGGTTTTGGTGCCGAACTCGATCTCTATGCCGTCGGCGCCGCCGAACATGACGTCACGGTCGCCCGGATTGTCGACGAGTGTGGTCATGTTTGATGCGCCGAGGCGCGCAGCACCGTATTTGACGACCGCCAAGGCGGGCGCCCACTTGTCACCCGGTACCGGCCCGGCAAACACGATGTGCACATACACCTGAACGCCGGACGTCCTGGCGTACGCGCCACCGCAGCCGCGCCAGCTGTCTTCCTTGATCTGCCATGTCAGGCCCGGCACGAGCGCGGCGACCCGATCAGCCATATCCCGCAACTCATTTCGGTACTGCTCTTGTGCCGCTTCAAATGGTGGCCTCGAACGAAGCGCGGCTTCGAGATCGTCCGTCGACGTGCCCATACCATCATCCTGTTGGCCGGGTTCTGACCCGCTGCTGCAGCCGGTCACGATGAGTAGCCCGAGAAGGGTCAGCACGATGATCCTCACGACGTGTGTCGCCACGTTCAGTCTCCCGGTATCGCTCGCGGCAGCGGTATCCGGCCATCCTGCGGGATGAGAGGAACCGCGGGCGGTGGTGGCGCGAACACTAGCTGGTTGTCCGGTAGCCCGGCCACGACGGCCGCCAGGTCGTAGCCGGACATGCGCAGGTTGCCGTCGTTGTCCGCGCGCGGGTAGTCGGCGTGGCTATAGACGCCTTCGCGGCCGCCAGTTAGCGACCGGCTAAGACGCCACAGCGGCTCGTCTCATTTCTATGAAGTCCGCTCGCGGCGTCGGCACGCCTGAAACTTCCGCCCTCTCGGCACGGGTAATTTTGCCGGCATGCGGAACGCGATCCTTGCGCTCATCTCTGTCATCGCGCTGCTCGCGACGGCGTGCACGTCGACCGTCGAGGGATCCGCCGTGCGAGCGTCGGGTCCCGCGCTCGACTTCGACCAGCTGGACCCGGGCCGCTTCCCGACGGCACCGCGCGATCCGCTGGGCGTCGCCGGTGACCCGATGCTCGGCGTGGTGCTCGAAGGGCAGCGAATGGCCAACCACGTCATCGGGCCGTGGGAGATCGA